>JBILYY010000128.1:0-9750 GCA_044377495.1 Bacteriovoracaceae bacterium
GTCGAATTAATCCTCGTGAAGATGATCCGGGTCGCCAAGCAGCGGTAGCGGTTAATGATCTACTCGATATATATCATCCGAGGCCGCAGTATAAAGAAAATGTTGCCCATAGAGCGACAGCTCTAATGCCCTCTAAGGCTTAGAGTTTTTTTTATCAAGAATGAAGAGAGATATTTTTTAACTCGAGGACATAAAAAAAGGGAGCCCCTGCTTGGCTCCCTTCTTTTCAACATCCGTGTCTTTAAGAGTAACATCCTGTCACTTCTTACATTTATTATACCCAAAGTTTTTTTTGTACAAAGAGAAATAATGGGGGGAAATATTTTCCAAGCGTTTCTTGTTTAAAGATAAAAAGAACCTACTCAACCATTTGCCTTACCGAACTCTAAAATAGTAGCATTAACTGTATTAAAGTATCGAAACATTAGGATAAGAAGAGTGAAAAAGACAGGTACTCGATCAAAGCCCTCAGGAAATAAAATGAAAGAATTTAAAACTTTTACCTATTTTATTCCGGCCCCACCTCACCGAAAAAATGGTTATCGTGAAAAAGAATTTGATAAAATCATGCATGGAATCTTACAAAGCGGATTTGAGCTCATAGATTTACAGACTCAGGCCATGGAAAATGGAATGTTTGTGCTAGCAGTTTTAAAGATTCCTAATAAGAAAATTGCAAAAATCGATGAAAATCTCGACATGCAAGACAAATTCAAGCTTCGTGACTCACACTCTTCTCCTGATATCGAACTGGATGATGAAGATGCTTAAGGTTTTCTTTCTCCTTATTTTTAGTAGTTGCTCATTTTTTATTAATAAAATCGACAGTGGACTGTTGAATGAAAAAGATTACTTAAAAAACATTCCAGAGACCCCAACCTTCTGCCCCTTAGCGAATAACCCCAAGCTTCAGTTGGTTAATACTAATTCACATTCCCAAGTGGTATATCAGGAGTTTTTTGAGAAACATCCTGAATTTGATTTTCTAGATCACTTTGCTTTGTGGACACTTATACAACTTTCGGTCAGACCGGATCAGTCCTCCCCTAGTTCACGATTCCAAATTCTCCTCCGGATAAGTGGTGATAGCACCTATCTGGATTTTTTCTCTGAAACCCGTGAAGATCAGTACCCTCTACTATTTGGTCTTGAATGGATTCTGAAAAAATATAAAAAGAAAGCCTCACTCGAATCATATGCGGAAATTCTGGATCGTCAGTTTCCACAAAAACTTAAAGCAGGAAGTAACCTTGAGGCATTCCTTTTATCAAATCAGATTAAGATTAAAGACCATACTGTGTTGGGCCCATTTTTCATTCGTGGGACTGAAGTCCTTAAAGAAAATGAACGCCTACCCAAATTAAGATTTGTTGATGTTATCAAGCACTATCGTTCGTTAGAAAAAAAACAAAAAGTTATCGTAAACACTTCCTTGACAACTTTTACAACAGAATCTGGACAAAAAGGTAGATGTAACTACGATTTTAATCTTTACGATAATTCGATTTTTCTTATTGATCAAACAATCCCAGCGGCTAACCTCTTCGGACTAGCGAAAGACAATTCAGCTTTCATGGCCTCCACTTCTCAGAAGATTGAAGCAATAGAACCAATAAATGGATTTCCACTTTTTCAAGGCGAATCAAAAGTTAGAAGTTCAGCAGTTTGCGTGATTGAAAATCAAGAAAATAGAATCTGGACTTTCTCAAATCTCAGTCGAGATCCAGGCCAGCATCTGTTCCATCTTATTCGCTATGGGCTGGCCGGAGCCAAGTCTACTTCAGAAGTCGATAAACTTATCAGGCATTCTCGTCATCTTTTTTTATCTGATCCTGTTAGGCTAATTATAGAGTCCCATCGTAGCCGACCTGATCAAATTGAAAATTTATTAAAACTTAATGTACCCATCTATAATGGCGAAAAACTAGGTAACATCTGGACCTATACCCATTTCAATTCCCAAGGCCGCTTCATCATTGACGACCGTAATACGGGATCCTATTCATGCAAATAGAAATTAAAGGTAATGCCTCCGGAAGGTCAGAATTCATTTCCTATGAGGATCTGGATCTTACAGAAGTCCTGCTTACGTTTTTGAGAAAAAAAGGCATAACTATTGCTTCATCTTGTGATGGTGAAGGCGTTTGCAAAAAATGTGTTATTCAAAATGACTGGCTAACTTGTGAAATGACGTTGGAGGAATTCCTCCAACGCCAACCTAATGGACAAATAATTGTAGGCTATCTTTAAAGTTGCTTAAATCCACCCTGACCAGTGATGTGATACGTATCAGTTTCAAGACTTGCCTTGATCACTGTTTCCACTGTGTATTCCATGGCCAAGATTGCTCCAGCAATAGGATTCTCTTTTGTTCCATGGTTCTGCATTCCACCAAGCTTCATAGTTGCAGAAAAAGAATAACCCCAAAGAGTTGTAATAGAAGCAGGAACAATTTGAGCGGCAGTTAGGTACGCCCCTCTTCCTTTATATGTTCCTCCATGAGTGAAAATAACACTGTAGCGAAACTTCACAACCTCCATACCATAGAGGTTTTTATAAATAATTTCATAGGTTGTTTTCTTCGGCATCTTCCAACTCTCTGTCTCAAAGATGTCGACAGGCCCGTTACCCACTCTTGGGATAACGCTTATTGGAGCATAACTTGTTTTTACAACAGGCTTACCTTTTTGAACTAGAGCGTAAATGTCTTCGCCTAAAGCAACAAGCTCCTTAGCAATACCAATAATTTTTCCGGCCCCTGCATCTGAAACGGATATTTGTCCCATTTTATTGGGCATGCCGGGAAGTTCAAGCAAAGCTTCGGATTCCATCTCTTTTTCAAGAATGATTTCAGATGTCTCCTGATTGAGCACATCCTGATGGATTTTCGAGATCTTAACAGAATCAATAGTGAGATAATCAACGTCCTGAGCAAAGACTGTGCTGACACCAAAAACACTAAGTACTAATAAAATTCCCAAATTTTTCAAAGCCATGTTTCCCCCTTTGGTTTTGAATCTCCGGCCCTTTTAAACATCATCGACTACCAAAGTCAAAAATGTGACCCTTGAAAATGCTTACATTTGAAATGACGCAACTCGTTGTGTGAATATATGTAATTAATACAGAACTTTCACTTGTCTTAAGGACATCATATTGAGTAAATTAGCCATCGAGATCCATTAGTGCGACTTATAAGCACATTAACTATTTCTTATGTATGAAAGGGTTGAACAAAATGAAACAAGCACTCACCTTATTCGCTTTACTCGCATCTCTCTCAATCCACGCCTCAATCACCATCGGCGCGTACAATATCCGAAACTTTGACTATGATGAGCGCTACCGGATCCGTACTGATAAACCTCAACTTTCTGAGATGTTAAAAAATCTTAAGGTCGACGTTTTGAGTGTGGAGGAAGTTGTTAACAAGGCCGAATTTGAACTTTTTATAACTACCAATTTGCCGGGTTATAAAGTCGCCATTTCTGAATGTGGCGGTGCTCATGGTCAGCACCTAGGATTCATTTACAATTCAGCTTCAGTTGACATGCTAAGCTTCAACGAAGACCTTTCAATCTCTGAGCCAGGTCAGGCCGGTGGATGTAACAGTGGTTCACGCCCGCTTGGAATTGGCCTTTTTCAGATAAAATCAAATAAACAAAAATTTTATGGAATGACGGCACATTTAAAATCAGGCTCAGACCCAGAGTCAGTTAAAAAAAGAAGCAAGCAGTTCGAAATCATTAAAAAGATCGTGAAAGAACTAAAGGCCAAAACAGGTGTTCAAGATTTCTACATTGCCGGTGATATGAACACGACTGAATACATTTCTCGTGGAATTGACTACAAACTTTTCACAAAACTAGTTAGTGATCTTGGAATGTATGACCTTGCTCAAGACCTTGCTTGTTCAGCCTATTGGTGGGGCGGAACGGATGATGGAATTGAAGAGCCCTCACTTCTTGACCACGTAATCATCACACCAGGTCTGCGTAAGACATCAAATAAAGCCGAATCACAAGCACATTGCAAAAAAGTATCTTGCCGAAAAGCTTCGCTTGCTGAGCTTGGAGTGAGTTATGAATCAGTTTCAGACCACTGCCCAATAACTGCAACTATTCAGTAGTTTTTCATTCTCAAAGCACTAGTTCACTCCTAGAATACTGACAGGGGTGAACTATGAAATACTTAAGCATTGATATTGAGGCCACAGGTTTAGCGGAAGACTGTCTAATGATAGAATTCGCAATGGTTCCCTTTGATACTCAGTTTCGTCGCCTGGAAGATTCACTTGCCCGTACAGTTTATATTCATTGTCCTTCGTTTGAAGATCTTAAAGATTCCCTAGATCCATGGGTTCGCGACCATAATGAGAAAATCATTCGCAAGGCAAACTCCGAAGGTCTGATGCTTTCTGAGTTTAAAGAGTGGCTCGAAAAATATCTACTTAGCCCCGAGGTTCGCCAATATTTTGGATCTCAAAAAATAGTTCTTTTTGGTAAATCCATGACGGCCATAGACCTTCCTTTTCTCACTCGTGATCTGGGTTGGGATTTTATGCGAAAATATTTTCATCATCGTAACCTTGATCTTTCGGGCTTTGGTTATTCTATGATTGACTTGGGTTTTCTTCCGCAAGGCATGGACTCTGGAACAAATCTGATGAATCATTTAGGAATGGGTGCAGTTGCTCACACTGCCTTGGAAGACGCAAAAAACACGGCCATTATGTATTTGAAGCTTTTAGACAAATACGAGGCAAAAAAACCGTAAAATTAATTTTCTGAATTCGAAAGAAACTGAGCAGGATTTCTGGATTTATTTTTAATTCTGATCTCGAAATGCAAGTGTGGCCCAGTTGAGCGACCAGTGTTTCCAATTTCAGCTATTTTTTCACCTTTCTTGACACTGTCACCCTTATCAACTTTATTAGAATTATTATGAGCATAGACGGTAAAAATATCATCCGTATGAGCGATCACAATCATATTACCGTAACCACGAATACCGTTATCTGAATAGACTACGACTCCATTATCAACAGCAACAATTGGTGTTCCTTTCGGGGCCGGAATATCTATGCCATCATGATTTTTGCCACCACGTTTACCAAAGTGGGAAGAAACTTTATAAAACTGAGGGACAGGCCAAATAAAACGACCTTTGCCCAGACTCGAGTAATCCTCAATGACGTATGTGTCCCTTAATAAATAAGCGATTCCAATTTTTGTGGGTACAAAAATCCACTCTTTACCAAGTAGGGCCTGCTCAGAATTGGCAGATTTCAATTCATCTAAGGTAACACCATAATTTTTTGCGATTTTCTTGATATGCGCGGGAGTTTCCAAGTAGACATATTGCCCACTCTTCATGCTTGAGCATGAAGCAAAACTAACAAAAATAATAAGACTAAGAAGCAATCGTTGCATTCAATCTCGCAATTACATTTACTAGGCCTGAGTATTCCATGGTCGTTTTATCAACCAAAGCATGTGGCGTTATCGACACATATCCGTCATGGATGGCCTGACAATCTGATGCTGGATTCTCCGCAAAGCCTTCGTAAATTCCTGCAATCCAAAAGTAATCTCTTTGTCGTACGTCTATTCTAGCATGAATTTCTTCAGAATAGCGCCTGAAACCTATTTCTGTGAGCTTATATCCCTTTATTTTTGATAATTCTAAATTTGGGACATTAATATTAATGAGAGTCAAAGCTGGGATATTTTGGTGCATACCATGCTCAAGGCAAAGTCTAATCACTTGAGCAGCAGTATGATAGAGATGTTCTTCCACGACGGAATTTATCACCAGGCTCACTGCTATCGATGGAACTTTATGAAAAGCAGCTTCCCGAGCAGCTGCAACTGTTCCAGAATAATAAAGATCCTGACCTAAATTTGCGCCGCGATTTATTCCAGAAATGACCACATCCGGTCTTTCGTCCTTCAAAACATGCAACCCCATCAGAACACAATCTCCAGGAAAGCCAGAACACCCATAAATATTTGGTTCTAATTTTTCAAGTCTCAGCGGTTTATCAAGACTTAAACTGTGCCCAGTTGTAGAACGCTCTTCTAATGGTGCAATAATCGTTGTTTGAAATTTTGTCTTTAATTCCTGATATAGGATGCGAATCCCTGGAGCATGAACTCCATCATCATTGGCCAGAAGCAATTTCATATGTATTTCTCCAGATGCTCAAATTGATGAGGCGGAATTGATCAACTTGTCTGAAACAAATCTCCATCTCTTTACCAAGATCAACACTAACTGCCAGATTTTTTTCCTGAACATACAATTCAAGATCGACAAAACTTTCCACGTGAAGAATCACTTCGAGATTTCGGGCCTGAATCATGTGCCAAAGCTTCGGAAGATTTTGGTATATATCTTGAAACTTTACCGGAAGGACAAGAGACTTCAGGTGAGGCAAAGTAAGAATATTCTCCCAATCGCCCTCAGGGTTAAAAAACCAACTAAAAGGATGTCTAATGGAAGCGTAAAAAGAAACATGCTGAGTGTCCCGGAACTCAAGTTGAAACTTATGCTGTTCATCTCCAAGTAGACTTAGAAATGAGACCACAGTTTCAGACTTATCATTTTCAAAAGTCAGATAGTTGATATGGCCTTTGAAAAATGGAATCAGACTTTTTAAAACATGAAATGGAATGAGGTTTAAACTCTTTCCACGCAAATCAAAAGCAATGCGAGGAACATTGAGAGATTGAAGAGTTTTAAGTGTTGTAGCGTCAAAGACACCATGGATGAGCAATTCCATGGGTTGATTATAATAGATCCCTGAGAATCGGCCGAAAAAAAGATTCACGGCACTTAGTTCCTACCGATTCTGGATGAAATTGATAGGATATTGAATTGTGTGAGCGGGACATAATGATTTCACCATCCTCAACCAAATTCTCAACCCCCACACTATTTGAGTTATCCATAACAGCGAGAGAGTTGTAGCGTTGAACCCAGACTTCTGAAGGGAGATTTAACCATTCTTGCCATGCCAAGCTGAGATTGAGTTTAATTTTCTGTCCATGAA
This sequence comes from Bacteriovoracaceae bacterium, assembly GCA_044377495.1. Taxonomy (GTDB): domain Bacteria; phylum Bdellovibrionota; class Bacteriovoracia; order Bacteriovoracales; family Bacteriovoracaceae; genus Peredibacter. Next base: position 7,055 of record JBILYY010000128.1, read on the forward strand.
GCGGTTGGGAAGATTTTTTAATTTCAAACCCCTTCAATCTCCACAAAATTTGATGGCCAAGACAAATAGCAAAAATTTTCTTATCTAAGTTCTGCCATGCTCGGATAACATCAAAAATATGGTGGTAATTATCTGGGTGACCAGGGCCCGGTCCCAACACTAATAAATCATAATCACCCACAGACTTAAAATCAGTCCAACTGATGACTTCGACGTCCAAACCAATTCGAGTTAATTCTTGAACAACATTAAAACTAAAACTATCTTCAAAATCGATAAAAAGGACTTTTTTCATTGTCGTTTTATGCCGAAATAATTCGTCCGATATTTGGCAAAATTATCGTCTCCGAAATTAAACAAGATATTAAAAGCGTAGCGATCTCCCACCAAACTCTTACGGTAATTCAAATTAAGAATCCAACAATTATTATGTGGCATAATATCCAGTGCATAAATTGTCCGAATCTCTTCTTTCGCCTCTAAATCCATATCCTTCAGGATAGAAAAACCCAAAGTATCCGTCGGCCTGACTTGAGCACCAGTCGAGAGGGTATGGAGGTTAGATTCTCCAAATGAGTTATAGTTATAGGCAGCAAGTATTCTAAGATACTCAAAGCCGCGGTTAAAATTAATTGAAAAGATATTTTCTTTCTCATAGTGAAAATAATATTCTTGCATGTTAATAATCCAGCTATCGGTCATATAGCCTGTTTGAAGCATGAACCTTGTCAATCTCTGTCGGCTATCGGCCAATTCATCTGCATTCAACAGGTATCCCTGAGAAAGGTTAAACCACCCAATTCTGGAATAGGTAAAATTATCTCTAAGGTATTTGTCATCAACCAGATAATTGAAGATTTTAGGCCGTTTTCTAATCAGAGTATTATTCCATTGAAACTCTAAAGTGTTTTGAGGTGGAATAATGGTTCTTGTCGTATTCGCACCGAACTTAAACTCTTCGGATCGTATTGAGTCTTCGTAATCAAACCAGCCGTTATAATTATTAATCTGAGACCTGAATTGTTTATTTCCATATTCATTTTCAGAAGGAATGTAGTGATGAAGAAGCTTGAATTCTTGCGAGTGCCGATAACTATTTTTGACCTGAACAATATTTTCCCGAGTCAGCTCTGATTCAAAGGTATCAACCTGTCCAATTAGACGATTGGTCTTTTCAGAGCTTTTGATTGGGGAAAGTCCATGTTCTTTCTTCTCACGAATTGCTTTGAGTTCCTTTTCAGGGATATATTTCATAGGAATCTTTTCTTCAAAAGCCAGTCCAAATATCTTGTCCATGGTAAAGCTCATTTCAGATCTCATGAGTCCAGCATTTTTTCCAAAGCCAGAATTCGCGCTATCTGGAAACTGATACGATTGCTGATCATATGTATAACGAGTACTCAAACTAACAGGCCCCATAGTTAGCATTTGCCACATGAGATATGGCTGAATGCTAAGTCTGTTGGCATTCCTTAGATTGAGTTGGCCATCTGTTACGACTTCATTTGTTTTGACTTGGTCAAACCGTGTAATCGAACCCTCAAATCCCAAAGCAACGTGTTGAAAAAATGGCGTATCGCTTTGAAGAAGGGTAAATGGCACAGAGGACAATGAAACTCTTGGAAGAGTTTGCACGTATGAGCGATCAAACTCCATCGGTTCAGATGACAATTGATTTCGGAGGTAATCAGCATTCACACCCATTGAGAAATAATTCTGCCTCCAGTCCGCAAATCCTGACAAACCCATATCAGAACTAAGAATTTTATCATCTGTAAATGTTGGGTTATCTCTGATCATATCTAGATCACGAGAGCCCGTATAACGAACATGAGAGCCAAAGTTTGACGTGAACTGCTGGTGAGTTTCCAGTTCAGCAAAATATCTAAAGAACTGATCACCTGAAGGATTAATTGATGATTTACCAGGTGAATAGATCGAATCATTTATGACTCTGGAATTCATTGAAAACCAGCTTAAATCAGAAAAACGCTGTCGATACTCTATATCCCCACCGTAACCGCGCGTGGCCCAAAATGTTGGACTTAGGGTTGCGTCCTTTGACTTATCAATAGCTACAAATATTGGTTGTTCAAAAGCAAGTCCTTCTCCTAAGCGTGAAGAAATTTCGGGAAAAAGAAGTCCTGTTTTTCTCTGTGTTTGAATCGGAAGAACAATATAAGGGATGTAAAGAACATCAACCCCTTTAATTTTTGCAAGTCCATGTTTAATACTAACGTACTCTCCTACCCGAATTCGAATTTCTTTTCCAAATACCGACCAGGATTCAGCGCAATCTCTGCATGTTGTGAACTCTGCTTCTCGTGCAAGATACTGACTTTCACTAAGCCGAATAAGTTCGTTGGCGACAAGATTAAAATCCATCGCAAGGATGCGGGCATTCTTAATTACAGCTCCACCAGTAGCAATATTATATTCGAGATGAGAACCATAAAGAGTCATGTCTTTAGTGATGACACGAACGTTACCTTCAACTTTAACCAACATTGAATCTTGATCAAGTGAAGCAAGTTCACCGTAAATGGTATCAGACTGAGAAATGATAACGACATTTCCAACAGCCTCAAAATAGCGACCGTTATTTTTCCGATACGCTTTATCAGAATAGACGTTTACTTTGTCACCAAGAGTTAGTTGAGGTTTATCAGTTGCGCAGTAGAGGTTGGAGTTCGCCC
>JBILYY010000129.1:0-9665 GCA_044377495.1 Bacteriovoracaceae bacterium
GTTTCAGACATAATTTACTCCAATAAAAATAAATTTTTACACGTAAGCTCAAAAAGAAATATGACCTAAATCATCTTGTCTTTGAAATAATCCACACAGATTTGCTCGGATATGATCTGACTTAAATGGTTTGCATAATTGATATATTTACAAAGAGATTTTTCGTATTTGACTTGAAAAGCGTATGGCCTCTGAACCAATCAGGTGATCCCCATCAAAGGTTGAAAATTTTTCGGGTGAGGTCTGAATAATTTCTGCTCCCGATTCCACCAAGCTCTTATCAATACTTTCCTTTACGCCTTCTGAAAGAACGATAGCTTCTTCTTCACACACTTTTTTGTTAAAGCATGTCCAAAAGACCGTTACTTTCATTCCTCGTTTGTGCCAGTTCATAATTTCAGCATTAAGGTTTTTGACAATTTCCTTTTTAATTGTATGTTTCTTAAACAGCTCTCGATACGACATGGCCATTTCTTGTCCGTCACTTGTCGGAAGTTGAGGAGATTCAATCCAGCCATTTGAGTGATAAATATCCAAATCGCTTTGTCTTTGATTTGTGAATAATGGAATTTGACCCCTTTGTATCAAAAGTTCCAGATTGATGGTTGGCCAATAAATTCTCAACCAACCCATCAAACGATTCATATAGAGAGGACCTCTTTTTTCAAAACTTGTTAATCCTGAATCGGTATTAAAATTCGTGAAGGCTTGTGCGGTAAGTCCAATGTAAACGTGCGCGTTTGGTGCTAAAAGCTTTCCCGCTTGATCTAAGTAATGCTTCGTAAATGAAATTGTAGGAAAAGCAAAGTTTAATGCCTTCTGATTTTTATTTTCTCTAAGGATGTCAGGATTTACTCCAAAAAATATTCGAGAGTCTCCCAACACCAAAATGTTAAAAGTTTCCTCAGTGTTGGCCTTCATAAGCTAAAAATCAGCTTTTTTCCATTTTTGAACTAATGTTCTTCCTTCATAAGCTCCATGCGTTGCCAAAATAATTGTAAAAATACAAACTATGACCCCAATGTATTTCATTTTTTAAAACCTTGCATAAATAAAATCCTTAAGTGGGGCCTGAAATTTATCGAAATGATAATTATCTTTTAGCTCCGGCCTTAAGGACAGCTTATGAACATACTTTGTGGACAAAACCTGCCTCTGCTCTGCTTGACTATGACTATTCAGAGAGTAAGCGCGACGTTAATTCGGAAGAAAAACTTACATTTTCTTTTAGGTCCCATACATTCATGATCGGCGAGCGGTTTAATTATTTTTCCATGGGTGAATCAATCATAAGGTTACGAAAGAGATTTTTTGATAGTTACATAGATACATCTGACTCAAATACGACGAGCTTTAGTTTTGAACAATCAAGCAGCATAAATTCAAGTATACTTTTGCTCTATGCAAGTTATGACAGGACAAGAGTTAGATTTGAAATTTTTAACACCGACGCATTCACCTTAAGGGCCGATTTAATAGCAGGGCAATTTCGAACTTGGTTTTCGCCAAGCCTAGGGATGGGTATTACTCACACTAACCCCCTCAATAACTCGGCTAGAGGTCAAGAATATCTATTCAACCCGAGCGCTAGACTCTCAAGGACGATCAAGAAAAACCTTAAAGGGAGTCTTAAATTCGACTACCAAGACTATAAATCAGACGACACTGCTAATTTCGCGTACAAAAGATATATGTACAGTCTCGAAGTCGAATATCTTTTCTAAATCAGTATGACTGAGAGATCCGAACCAAAAAAAACCACACTCGCGGTGTGGTTTTTTAAATGGCGCACTCAAGTGGATGACTTTCGAACTTTCGTTGTGACAAGGTCCCGTATTACAACTACTTAACAGTAAACTTGAGGTTCCAAATTGGAACCTCAAGTTTTTTCATTTATTCTTTAACCCGATTCGTCTGCGTTCAGAATCAAGCTTTGGAACTATGAGCTCTTCAAGACTATCCAGTCTTTCAAAGACAATTTTGAATAATCTATAAGTACCCTGACCTAGCTCATCCACTTTGTCAGGGGAAGCAGTTTCAATGGCCAGAAAACTTCTAAGACGCGTAAAGATTCGCATTATAGCGATATGAACTTGAATCGCTCGAGATGAATTGAGAACTCCAGACAACATGGCGAGTCCATTCTCTGTAAATACCAAAGGAAGCTTTTGCTTACCACCCCTTCCCGTCTTTGAAGTCACAATTTGTGACTTCAAAAGCTGGTACTCTTCTGATGTTAACTGAAACATAAAATCTTCTGGAAATCGGTCCGAATTACGTTTTACTGCTTGGTTTAAAGCTTTGGTTTCAACTTCATAAAGTTCAGCCAGGTCTGAATCAAGCATCACCTTGTGCCCTCTAATGACATAAATCATTCTTTCAATCTTAGATAAATTATCTTCGTTCATAAGCCGCTCCAATTTGAGAGGCAAGTTAAGATAAAAGTTTGATCGCGACTTGTTAATAGTGAGACACTAAAGCAGAAATATCAAAAATGAATGAGGGTAGGTATCAGATGAACGGACCAGACTTTAACCAACAAGAACAGATCTTAGTGAACACCACCATGAAGAACATTGACCCTAACAACGTAGTCTATCTGGATATGCTAGAGAAACACGTTGCCCTACTTATCGAGAAGTATGAGTCTAGAACTGGACTCGATACAGATAAGGCTACAGCTAATTCTTGCAGCTTTCCTTATTAACCAAAAGGAATTGAAAATTTGCTTTCGTTCTTCCCGCGTAATGATCTGGGATAAATTCTGAATTATTGTTTTGATATATTTGAAATTCAAAATTTCTTGAATTCTTATTTTTGACTGTCACTAATGATTCATTCATCAAATTCGCCACAACATTTCCCTCTAATACCCGATCAATGCTTCCATCGTGCTTATAAGAGACCTGATCATTTAAAATCTGCGAGTTAATAATGGTACCAGTTTCAAAAATCTGAGTGATTATAGCTTTTTGTTCTCCGCTCTGATCACCAATAACAAAAACGACATTTAAATAATCTGTTTTTTTGCCACCAACGCGAATTTCGTCAAATCTCTCTGACTGTGAATTGATATACTCAATTCTTCCTCGAACTGGTTCGCCCTTAGAATCCTTACCCTCGTAGCAACCCTCAACTTGCATTCTTAGGTTCGAAAATTCCCATGCATGAGCATTACTGCACAGTTGCAGTCCAATTAATGAAATGACGAATGCTTTTTTCAACATAGGGCCTCCGAGGTATTTTATTAAACTATACCCGAGGGTTCGAATTCATCAAAACTCTGTTGTTCTTGGTAAATTCTGTCCACGACTGCCAGACTAAAAGTATCAGTTTTTATATAGGAATTAAAACGGGTGTACTCTGATGGATGCGTTTTTTAGAAATTAAACGCTTAAAAAATCCGAACCAAAAAAAACCACACTCGCGGTGTGGTTTTTTAAATGGCGCACTGGATAGGAATCGAACCTATGACCTACCGATTAGAAATCGGTTGCTCTATCCAGCTGAGCTACCGGTGCGCATAGTACCTAGAAAGCGTTAAAATCCATTGATTCCAAGGAGTTTATGATTCAGGGCATTTAGGGCCTAACTTTAACGACCGGTTCAAATCTTGTCAATCAGGTAGTCAGGATTTATGCTACGATCAAAACATATATGACTATCAAAGCCCGCATTTTTAGATCCTCCAAAAGACATTTTGACTGTCAGCGTTCAGACAATAAAGAGATGGTCACGGCCACTGCCTTAGCAACCCTGCTTAAAGAAGACCATATCGTTGTGGGTGATTGGGTGGAACTTATCCCTCCCCCAGTCTCAGGCCAGGAATGGGTCATTGAAAAGGTCATTAAACGCAACAATTCTATTTTTCGCAACCTTCCGCGGGTTCAGAAAAAAAGCGTGATTGCTAGTAATGTAGACGTCTTATTAGTTGTTACAAGTGCCGATAAACCGGCCTATAAGCGTGGGCTAGTTGACCGCTATCTGGTTCGTTCTGAATATTGGGATATTCCGGCCTATCTGATCTTTAACAAGATGGACCTCTATGAGTCCGCTGAATTTGATATTAGCTTTGAAGCTGAGAGACTTAAATGGTTAAACGTAGAGTGCTTTGAAGTTTCGGCCCAGGATGGGAAGTATAAACAAAAATATCTTGATCAAGGTTTTTCTGAACTCTCAGAGAAGCTGAGAGGTAAAACGGCCATTTTAGTTGGCCAGTCAGGTGTTGGTAAAAGCCGCATGATAACTGAACTCTCTGAAGGTAAAATTCAACTTCTCAGCGGTGAAACAAATCGCGCCAATAAAGGTTCTCATACCACAACATGGGCGGAACTTATTGATGGTGAAAAATTTGCGTTGATCGACTCCCCGGGGATTCGTTCCATGAGTTTAAGTGACCTGACAAAAGAAGAGCTGATTCAGAGTTTTTCCGACATTCAGGAATTCGCTACAAAATGTAAATTTGTAAGCTGCAATCATGAAGAGAATAACAAAGGATGCTTCTTTCAGAAGCTTGACCTAGAACAAAAAGATTCTCAGTATATTCTTTCGAGACTTGATTCATATAAGCGAGTTTTGGAAGAAGTTTCAGACATTCCAGATTGGCAAAAGAAGCCCTAAAATAAGAAAGAGAGGCTTTTTAGTCCTCTCTTACTCTTGAATCTTTTAAACGATGTATCGAAGTCCGAAAAAAGCCGCTAGGCAATTAGCGAGAACCATCTCTATACATAGATCCACGTTCGTGCCGATATCCTGCTTCAGTCTCGGCCTGATCAACAGAAGAAATCGCTCTCTCATTACGATGAGAAGCACAACTAACCATTAAACCAAGAACGAAAAAAAGCGCTAATGTCTTTGCCATAAAAGGCCTCCGGGATCGGGTTTTACGCACACTTTCCCTATCGGACTTATCGGTTGGATCATGAGAAAAAATCGGTGATGATGTTTTGCTAGAAAAATCAAACACTTAGGCGACATAAAATTGTTACACACTCAGAATTTGTCTAATGAAGAAATTCCCTATGGGAGGTAAATTGGCCCTAATAAATCTCTCTAAAGGAATTATGATGAAGGCCCTCCATTTGGCACTGATCGCGCTCGCTCTTTTGTTCAATGCAATTTCTTTTGCTCAAACTGAAGAGAGAAATATTGATTTTACAGTTAGTCCTAGCATCATATTAGATGGCAACATTCAAATGGCCGTCGAATGGCTTACGCCATCTGAATTCAGAAAAAAAGAATTAAGCCTTACAGATATTCCAAAAATTTCAGACCTATATCCAAACAACATTCAAATGATTGCTTCCAAAATCGCTTTCATCAGCAATAAATCGTTTAATGATCTTTCTTTTTTAAAAATGACCAAGACAAATTTTATTTCCGATATGCTTAATGCTGTTTCTATTTCTCAAAAGGCTTCTGAAGTTTGGAACGTTACGAATCGAGTTAAAGCTTATGGTATTCCCTTTAAAGTAAGTTTTGATTTCAAGGTTAAAGAAGTTTCGGCCGCGACTCTTGGAATTCATTTATCGAATTATTTGAAAGATGAGGGAGCTGGACTTAAGGGCACAGGCAAAGAGCGTTACCTGACTTTAGATATGTCGAACTTTACTCAACTTATTTACCGGAATTATGCAGTTGTTTATATGAAAGAAATTAGTCCCACAGAAACAATGATCGTTTCAACTATTATCACGGGCTTTGATATTAAAACGGCCAACATGTTTTTTAATATTCCACCATTTTCTTCGACCAAGGGGACAATGATAGGAAACTTTAATACCCAGATTCTTCACATGGCCAACAGTATTCAGAAATAATCAGATCTCAACAGCGCCAGGCAAGGGAGGAAGTGCCTTTCTTTCTTCTTTTTTCTTGGCAGGAACTTTTACGTCACTTAATGACTTAAAAGGAAGCTCAATCAAAAGTTTCCCATCCTTTGAATTCATCTTCACTCTAGTTCCATCACAGTCATCAGGCACAGGGAAACTATTTGTAAAAGCAGATGAATAAACTGAAGTTGCAGTCTTTTGTTGGGTCTCACCTTTGATCGTAATCACAGTGGCATTTACATCAATATTTATTTTTTGATTTTGATCTTTAGGAGTAATTGCGAGAGTTCTTCCAAATTTAGTTTCAAGCCATTCTGATTTGTAATTTGAAGCATTCCCACCACGGAGTTGATTCAATCCAGAAAAAGAATCAGACATAAGACTGCCAAGTTCTTCTTCTAAATCTTTAAACATATCCGGGTCATCGGCTTTTCCATTAAGAAGCATGTCGCGGATCCGCTGGTGAACTTCTTCCCGAATCTCTTCACGTCGTTTAATCTGATCGGCCTGTTGGTCAGCAAAAGCCCCGGCACTGAAGGTCAGAATAAGAAACATGGTACAAATTTTTACGTGCAACCGTTTCATAGTACAAATATGATCTCATTATTTTCGTCGTCAAGTGCCCTGGGAGGTTTTTGCCAAAAGGTTGTATAGTTGATCCAATCCGTCAACGAACAATGCGGGGCCAGGCTGGAGAAAAATTGCAGGATCCACTTCAAAAACCTGATTCTTTCTTATGGCCGTTAATTCCCCATAACCGGGTCTTTGAGCAAATGAATCTGTTTTTACTTTCTTTCCACACCAGCACCCAATGATAATATCTGGGTTTAGGGCCACCACCTCTGAATCAGTGACTGCTCTTTGGACCGCGAGGCTGCCAATTTTGTGATTAAAAATATTCTCACCTCCAGTCGCCTCAATTAATTCTGAAACCCACTGGATAGCACTTAATCTGGGTAGATCCCACTCTTCGAAATACACTTTTACTTTAGGCATGAGTTTCGTTTTCTCACGGAAGCTTTCAAGTTTCTGCGAAAATTCATGAACAAGCTTCTTCGCCTTGCTCTCCTCTCCTATCAAACGGCCCAATAAAAGAATTTGATCCAGAATCTCTTGCAGAGATCTCTGGTTTGTAACAAGTACGTTTAATCCTTTTGATATGAGCTCACGGGCAATGTCTTTTTGGATATCGGAGAAACCAATGACAAGATCTGGTTTTAAGTCAATGATCTGTTCAATATCCGAGCGAACGAATTGGCTTACAATGGGGTGATTGGTTTTTGCCTCAGATGGCCTTTCAACGTACTTACTAATGCCACAAATAAGGTCAGATCGACCCAGTAGATACAGACTCTCGACGGTTTCCTCGGTGAGGCATATAATTTTAGATGGAAAACTCATTTTTGCTCCCCCTCCATTATGCCTTAGGGGAACAGGTTCTACAAAGGGTCAGTATGTTGAAGTTTATGTTTTTTTATATTTTATTTTCATGCTCACTGTTTGCTGCTGATGAACACGCCACTGTGTCACTACAGCGATTTGAGAATAAATTAGTTGTCTCAGTTAACCATGATGAAGGATGGCACACTTATTGGAAAAATCCAGGAGATGCAGGGCTTCCCTCGTCGTTTAAATTTTTCTCAACAGATAAGAAGCCTATCGTCTTAAAAGCATATGAGTGGCCAGTTCCTGAAAAGCATTTAGAGGCCGGAGACATCCTGACAATTGGCTATGAAGGCCTTCAACACTTCTACTTTGATGATGTTAAAGGAGCGGTTGATGTCCACATTACACTTTTGATTTGTAAGGATATCTGTATACCAGGTGAAGCAGACCTGAGGTTAGAAAAAGATCAATCATCAGTCGGCAACCGCAAAGAGTGGTCTCCCTATTCGATTTCTGAATTACAGAACGCTTTCAAAAATCTTCCGGCCGATGCAGCACTGCCATCGAACTTCGAATATTATTTAACTCGTGTGAAAGACCAGAATCTTTTGACTCTCCATTATTCCATGAAGGGACTGAAAAATACTAAGCTCCCAAAAAGACTTTCATTATTAACAGCATTTCCCTATCCACCGTTTGGATACAAACGTGAAGCACTTTATGTAGAGGGCGACACTCTGTACGGAAAGACTGAAATTGAATGGGACGGTGAATATCAGGAGCCTGCAGTACCTCTCCCATCAAATGGAGGTTTTAAACAAACCTATGAGCTGCCATTTTTATTAAATGAGCCTGGTTCAAGCAGCACCCAGAAAGTTATCTTAAAAATTAAAGACTTTTCAAACGCTTCGCATACGCTTGATGAATTTTATAAAAAACTCACTCCAATTGATCAAAAGAAGATTGGCTCAACGACAGACGTAGATTCAAAACAGGACATGAACTTTTTCCAATATCTGATGTTTGCTTTTTTGGGTGGACTCATTTTGAACCTCATGCCCTGTGTACTGCCAGTTATTTCGCTTAAGCTTTTTGGCCTCATTAAGCACCAGGGTTACTCAAAGAAACAACTTCTCAGACACAATCTTAGTTATGCCTCGGGAGTGATATCAACCTTCATGGCCTTTGCTGGAATCATTGTGGCGATCAAGGCAACTGGCGAAGAAGTTGGCTGGGGTTTCCAACTGCAATCACCCGTTTTTATTTTTGCCATGATGTTGATTCTTTTTATTTTAAGTCTGAATCTTTTTGGCCTTTTTGAATTTTTCACTCCAGGAGGGGCCAAGCTAGGCAACGCACAAACTGAAGAAGGAATTATCGGTGATTTTTTTGGAGGAGTACTTACTACGATTCTCTCAACTCCATGCTCGGCACCGTTTCTTGGAACGGCCCTAACTTTTGCCTTTACGACTAATTCCACAACCATTTTTCTTATTTTTTTCTTTATTGGATTAGGACTGGCATTTCCATTTCTACTTACTGCCATTATACCAAAGAGTTTAACCATCTTCCCTAAACCAGGTGCATGGATGGAAAAGTTAAAATATTTTTTAGGTTTTTCTTTATTGGCAACTGTGGTTTGGCTTTATGATGTTTTTGTCAGTTTAGTGAATTTTGATATCATCAGTTGGAAAATTAATCTTATCTTTGCTTTTTGGTTTTTTGCTTTTTTCTTTATGAAAAAAATTTCAAGTAATAAACTGGCACTTGTTGGTGTTTTTATATTGCCATTAACTATGACCGTTTACGCTATGAAAAATCTTGAAATGAAACCGCTATCAGGCCCTGTTATTTCGAAGACAAGTCTATGGAAGCCATGGTCAGAATCAAAACTTGAAGAGGAAAAAGGCAAACTTGTCTTCATGGATTTTACAGCCGAGTGGTGCCTTACGTGCAAGGTGAATAAGAAGTTCGTTTTTGAAACGGATGCTTTTGAAGAATTCTCTAAAAAACACAACATCACACTACTTCGTGCTGACTGGACAAGACGAGACGATAACATCACACAATATTTAAAACGCTATGGCGCTGTAGGTGTTCCAGCTTATTTTGTACAAAAAAAAGACGGTGAAGTCGTTTTTTTAGGTGAAACGATTAGTATTAGCAAAATCGAAAAATCACTGAACTAGATTTTTAATCATCTTCAAATTTGGGTGGGAGCATCATCAGTGCCTGCACTACTTCTTTGGGGTCATGCTCCAAATATAGTACGTGGTAAATTCCTGTAAAGATTCTGGCACTAATTTGCTTACTCTCGGCCAGTAAATGAGCTGCCTTGGCAGTTTTGTAACCTTCTACGACTGATCTTGAAGCACGGATTATATCCTCAGGTTTTCTACCTTTAGCTATTTCAATTCCAAAAGATTTATTTCTAGAAAGTTCTCCAGT
>JBILYY010000256.1:0-3367 GCA_044377495.1 Bacteriovoracaceae bacterium
TTCAAGCGAAATTGGGTGCCCAGTTGGTTAACGTTGGTGACGATCTTTTTGTAACTAATGCAAAAATTCTTAAGCGTGGGATTGATAACAAAGAGGCAAACGCCATTTTAGTTAAAGTAAATCAAATCGGCTCACTGTCTGAAACCTTTGATACGCTTAAGCTTGCATATGATAATGGTTTTAAAGCGATCATTTCTCACAGATCAGGTGAGACTTCTGATTCTTTTATTGCCGATTTGGCAGTCGCCTCTGGAGCAGGCCACATCAAGACTGGATCAGCTTCCCGTTCAGACAGAGTGGAGAAATATAATCAACTTCTACGTATTGAAGAGGAGTTGGGGGCAGCTGCGCTGTTTGAACCAGTAAAATAGCTAAATACTTCTTGGTTTATACTCATATTGACCGCTAAAATATGAGTATGAATACCAAGTATTTCCTTGGCCTGACATTTTACCCAGATAACTCGTTTTCAAAAAATATTGAAAGTTTTAGATCCCGATTTGACCCAAAATTTCAAACCAATCCTGATTTGTACTTACCCATAGTTCCACCCTTTGAGATCGAACCTTCCGAAGCGAACGGACTCAGGCAGGAGCTGGTGGAAGAACTGGAGTCTTTTTTCTTTGAAAATACCGCCAATCACGTGATGAGATTTTCAGGAATAGATGTTCACGAGTATAAAAAAAATAAAATCCTATATTTAAATCCAACTCCAAATGAAGAATTCTCATTATGTCAGGAGTCGCTCTTTGCTATTTGTCAGTCCTACATAAGTGACAGAGAAAAGAAGATGAAGGATTCACAAAAGACCTTTTTAACGATAGGAAGATTTCAGGATAGTCCTGATCTTCACTTGTCCATCGAAATGGCCAAAAAAGAGTTTCATGAGTTCACGGCCCTTTCTTACCAGTCCATCTGTTTATACTCAAAGAATAATGGGATTTGGTACAGAGAAGCGGATCTCGTGAGTTTTGAAAAACCCAATGTCTCCTTTTTACATTCAACAGTCGCTTGAATATGATTAATCAATGAGATTCTTTTTCCTTTGTTTTTTCCTGATGGTGTCTACGGCCTTTGCCCAAGAGGGTGTGCCTTCCTATATTCCAGGCACCTATCTTTTGAAGGCCAGGGGCTACCAACTTGGCTACGCTTTTGATTCCTTTACGACTTCTAAATCAATTGATCGTGAAGGCGAGAAGCAAGAACTAGCAGAAGGGCAAACATTTAACCGAGTCCAGTCTGAGGTCTCTGGTTATTACGGAGCGACTCACGATTTGCAGTTTGGTTTGGGTGCCAGATTTAGACAAAATCATGCCACATTAGATGTTAGTGGAGATAAACAAAATTCTGACTCAGCTGGGCTGCAATCAACTTTTGCCAATATTAAGTTTGGATTTGCGAAAGTTGGCCGATTGCAATACACACTTGAAGGAACGTTCCGCTATACCCCCTACAATAATGCAGAATTTGATCCGGCCACTGATGATCCTAAAGCACTTATCCTTGGTGATCATGGAAATGAATTATCCGGAGGATTGGGTCTCACATATCACTCAAAAAATAATAATTTTGTTACAGTAACCTCAGGGTTTCGAAAGCCAGGTACTGATCTGTCCGATGAAATTTACTGGCAGGCAGAAGGCGCTCTTGTTTGGAGCCATATTGCTTTGGTTGCCGGTGTTGATGGTATCACTTCCATGAAAAATGACCCTTACGAAGCTACGCCTACAGAGCGTCCAGTCTATAACAGGGGGACAGAATTATACGGTTCCTCTAATCGAGAATGGCTCGCGCCTTATCTCGGTGTAAATTTATCCTTCGGAAAGTCTTGGCGAATTGAGCTGCGAGCTAGTCAGGTTGTTTCTGGATATTCAACTGACTTAGGATCAGGATTTGGAATTAGCTTGATTAGGCGGGTAGATAAGAGTGTAACCCGTTTAGAAGATAGTAAATTTAAAACCTACGACCTAGAATCTACAGTTACCAAAGTTTCTCCCAAGAAAGAATATTTGGTCATAGATAAGGGTCTGGCCGACGACTTCAGTAAGGGTATGAAAATTGATTTTTTTGAATTTGATTACGTTGGTGGAAATACTCTTGTTGCCTCGGGAGTCATTATCCAGATCAAATCTGACTCCTCAATTGTAAAAATAGTCGAGCGCTACAATATGAAAATTAATCTTAAAGAAGGTTTGATCGGTCGTACCACTTTAAAGTGATAATTATCTAAGGCAGTACCTAAGTCATCTACTCGGGCGAATAACATCATAAAGCTCAGAAATCTTTATAAATACTCATAAATTTTAAGAAGAGGCAATTTTTGTTTGCTTGTAACCAGTTGACATCAGGTTAGAATAGTAAAAAGACTTCTTATTATACAGACAAGGACAAAGCTCATGAGGCCTGCTCTATTGAAGATTTTATTAGTACTAACTGTTTTGGCGTGGGGAACTTCTTCATTTGCGAAAAAGTTTTCCAGCAAATACTGTGAATTTGAACTTCCACCCGGATGGGATTGTGCCTTAGAAGGTACTGAATACGTTTGTCAGAGTGAAAATGCTGACAGAAAAAAAGAATCAATCATTATTCTCGCTGCCAAAATTCGTGGCGAGCAAGATAGCCTTGATGAATACATGGCCTATTTAAAAAAGGGCAAAGAGTTTTCACTTCCCGGCGGCAAAAAACAAATTTCTGAATCTAAAAGTACCAAGATGACAAAAGTAAATGATCATCAATGGGTTGATGCTCTTCACTTGGCTTCAGAAGTTCCTGGTTTCTACACTCGTTATCTTGCAACAGTAAAAGAAGATCTCGGCGTCGCTGTAACTTTCTCAGTCGCTAAAGATCAGTACGCAGCTTACCAAGCTGTTATGGATAAATTAGTTTCTACTCTTAGAGTGTTCCGTCAGAAAAAAGCTGAATTGGCCGATCTTCGCTCTGGTAAATCAGGTGATGCTAATTTTAGTGATACAACATTTAATCCAAATGCTGGAATGGATCTTCAGGCGAATAAAACGAAAGCACGTGGAGGCGATGGCGAAGGGGACAACACAACTATGTTGTTACTGGGTCTTGGTTTAGCAGGTGCCGTGGCATTTGTGGTGGCCAAAGCTAAGAAGAAAAAAGGTACTAAACCTAAGAAGAAGCAAGAATAGTTGGCAGTGAAAATGTATATGAACTCCGAAATTTTAGATACTTAAAAGATTTCCCGCCCCTAGAGGTGGGAACTTTTTTTTATAGGGTAAAATAGATTTATGAAAAAATTATTCGCGATACTCATGAGTTTTCAATTAATACTTTCACCGGTTGCGATGGCAGATCAGGCAACCACAGGGACTGATGCTTATGTCGCTACAGGAAATGCCAG
>JBILYY010000130.1:0-9618 GCA_044377495.1 Bacteriovoracaceae bacterium
AGCACCCACTTGCGCTGGGAAAGGTGGCTTAAGTCTAGGCTCGCCTCTTTTACCTTCTAATGAATTTAAAAGCGCAGTTTCTTCACCACAGATATATGCCCCTGCACCTTTGTAAATAATCATTTCACAGTCAAAACCTGTACCCATGATATTTTTACCAAGGAAGCCAGCAGCTTTCGCTTCATCAATCGCTTTTTGTACAATCCGAGTTTCTTTATAAAACTCTCCACGAATATAAATGAAGCCTTTATTGGACTCAATCGCGTGACAAGCAATAATCATCCCCTCAATCATTTTATGAGGAGTTTTTGTCATGAGCAGGCGATCTTTAAATGTTCCAGGTTCACCTTCATCAGCATTACAAACCATATACTTTGGTTTTGGATTGCCGTTAGCATCGACTGGCTTGGCCGGCATAAACGACCACTTCATCCCTGTTGGGAATCCAGCGCCGCCACGACCACGAAGATTTGATTTTTTTACTTCATCCACGATCTCAGAAGGCTTCATGGTGAGAGCTTTTCTCAAAGCTTCATAACCCTTTTCATTTTTCACGTAAAAATCAAGCGTATGACAATTGGGCTCATTTACGTTTTTAGTTAGAACTTGTTCAACATATTCGGCAGCTGTCTTCATGGCCAAACTCCTGGCACTTGAGTGCTTTTACCAACCGGCTTATTTTGTGCAAGATCTTTTTCGGCCTGATCAAGCAATTCATTCAGCTTAGGCACATCAATATTTTCATAATAATCTTGGTTAATTTGAACGACGGGAGCTGTTCCACATGAAGCTAAACATTCAACTTCAGAAATAGTGTATTTCCCATTTTTGGTTGTTTCGCCACATTGAACACCCAAACGTTTTTCTGCACATGCCACCAATTTATCAGCACCGTTTAACCAACAGCTAATGTTCACACAAAACTGTAGGTTTACTTTTCCGATAGGTTCTAACTTGAACATGGTATAGAAACTTGTCACTTCTCTAACCTTAGAGAGTGGTAGTTCTAAAAATTCTCCAGCAGATTTCATGGATTCCATTGAAACCCAACCTTGCTCTTCCTGAATTTCATGCAGGAGCGGAATTAACAATGCTTGAGTCGTCGGGAAATTCCCTCTGATTCCATTGATCGTGTTTTGTATTTGTTGTGATAACGCCATAAAATCTTCCTTAGCGATCCAATTCGCCAGCTATAATGTTCACGCTTCCTAAGTGGGCCACAGCATCTGGAATTTTCCCGCCTTTAATTGAGGCTTCAAATCCCTGAAAGAGCATAAAAGATGGAGATTTCACTCTCATTCTCCAAGCCTTTGGTCCACCACGGCTTACAATATAAAAACCAAGTTCTCCATTCGGTCCTTCAACACACGTAAAAGCTTCACCTTTAGGAACATCAATTCCTTCCATAAAGATTTTAAAGTGGTGAATGAGAACTTCCATTTTTGTATAGACTTCAAGTTTATCAGGAATGTGAACGCGCTTGTCATCAACCCAAAGAGGGCCATTTGGAATGCGCTTGTTACACTGATTAAGAATACGAATAGATTGTTTCATTTCTTCAATACGAACAAGGTATCGGTCATATACGTCACCGTTAGAGCCAATAACCACATCAAAATCTAAATCAGGATACATATAATAAGGACGATCACGACGAAGATCATGATCAATACCCGAAGCACGAAGGGTCGGACCTGTTAGTGAAAATTTAAGCGCGTCTTCTTTTGAAATAACGCCAACACCTTTCGTTCTATCAATCCAAATTCGGTTAGAAGTTAAAAGTCCTTCTACTTCATCAAGCGCTTTAGGGAATTCTTCACAGAATTTCCACAGACGTTCAGAAAAATTATCTGGAAGGTCATAGCTCATACCACCAATGCGGGCATAAGTCGTCGTCAGTCGCATTCCACACATTGACTCAATCATTGTGTAGGCTTCTTCACGCCAGTGATACAAAAGCCAGAACACGGTCATGGCACCTAAATCCAAAGCATTAATCGCCACGCAAATAATGTGGTCGATAATGCGAGAAAGCTCCATGCAGATCACTCGAATATACTGACAACGCTCGGTTGGAGTAATATTCATGATATTTTCAACCGCCATTGCATAAGCAATGTTGTTGTTTAAAGCTGAACAGTAATTAAGACGATCGGTATAAACCATCCACTGATGATATGTTTTGTCTTCGCCAAGTTTTTCAATTGCTCGATGGAGGTAGCCAATTTCACAGGCAGCATCTTCAATTGTCTCACCATTAATACGACACATAACCCGAAGAGTTCCATGCATCGCTGGGTGCGAAGGGCCAAGATTGATCAAGACGTTTGGATTATAAAAATCGTTTGATTGATTACTATCTTTGTCGTTAAAAAAACTGCTCATGTTACTTCTCCCCACTAGGAGTATGCGTATTCACTTGGAGAGGGTTTGCACCCAAGTGAAGACGAATGTTATCACTGAAAGGCTGTCTTTGTTTTATGGGATATTCTTTTCGCAAAGGAAAACCAGAGAAACGTTCATCCATTAAAATTCGACGAAGATTTGGATGGTTTTTAAAAGTAATTCCGTACATGTCATAGACTTCACGTTCAAGCCAGTTTGCACCTAAGAATAAGTCTGTGATGGTGTTCGCCTGTTCAGTCAAACCCACCAAGCACTTCACACGAATACGTGTATGAAGCTCAAGTGAGTAAAGTTGATAAACAAGTACAAATCTTTTATCCCCATCTTCACCGTCTTCATTATCGTAAGCTGTTAAGTCAGAAAGAAAATCCACTTTAATGTTTTCATCCAACATGAACATCTTGACCAATAAATTTATATCATCCACATTTTTTGCCCAAAGGACTGGCTCATTTAATTTATCAAATTCAAGTTTACGCTCAGTGGAGTATTTCTCAGTCAGACGTGCAATTACTTTGGCTTGATTTGCTATAAGCATTGCGGCAGGGGAAACAGAGTTAGTGATCATTTATTTAACTCCTGTTTATCTTTTATTTCTTTAACATGTTCAGGAGTCACAACGAAGTTTGCTTGCATGTCATAGCCAACACCTTTTCGGTAGCTCATGGCATTCATAGCATCATCTTCAGTAGGCTTCTCGGCAGGTCTTCTATCTTCACCATTTGCAATTTTTTTCTGCAAATGCATGATAGCGTAAATCAAACCTTCAGGAATTGGAGGGCAGCCTGGAACGTAAACATCCACTGGCATAATTTCATCAATTCCCTGAAGAACTGAATAGGTATCAAAAATACCGCCTGAAGAAGAGCAAGCACCCATAGCAATAACCCACTTCGGCTCGAGCATCTGGTCATAAATGGTACGAAGGACAGGACCCATTTTAGTCGTAATCGTTCCGGCAACAATCAGCATGTCAGCTTGACGAGGAGAGAAACGAACAACCTCTGCACCGAATCGAGATAAATCGTAAGTACTTGAGAGAGTCGACATCATTTCAATTCCGCAACAGCTAGTTCCAAATGGCATAGGCCACAAAGAATTTTTCTGGGCCCACTTGGCCGCTTCACTTAAAAGTGTTGTAGAAAAAAATGAACTTCCATCTTTAGACATAATTCCCCCTTAATCCCAGCTCAAAGCGCCACGAAGGCGTAGGTAGAGATAACCACCAAAAAGCAGGACAAAGAACAAACCCATCTCAATCAAAATGAGTGGGCCAGATTTTAAATAATTGTGATACGTGAGAGTCCAAGGATACATAAAAACAACTTCGACATCAAAAATGAGAAAAATAATTCCGACCAGATAGTAGCGAACTGAAAATTGTTGGTGAGCATCGCCTTCGGGATGAACACCACTTTCATAAGTGTCATATTTCTTAGTAGAAGAAACTACACCTTTCTTTCCTAAAATCTGATTGACCACAACGATTGCTGAAGTCACAACCAGTGCAATAATCATTAGAATTAAAATAGACAAATAATTTAATGAACCTTCGATTGGAAGAGACATAAACACCCTAGTGAAAAATTAATGCTTAAAATCTATCATCCGTATTTCACAAACTCAACGTTATCTAATAGAAATTCCATGTGTTTGAAGTAACAAACTCAAATTATTTGGAGGCCAACAAAAACATATAACACATCGTCCAATACTCTTGGCAATAGTGTGGACATCAATTAACGTTAAGGTATGTCTACAAATGCTGAAATAATTATTGAGGGTGAATATCTCTACTTCCAAAAAGAAGTAAATTACTCACAAGAAACTTTTAAATTGGTCAATTTTCCAGATACTCAGGCATATCACATCTATGCTGAGATACTTTCCCGAATAGAAAACGGTGAATTTTTAAAAGTAATGGTTCACTTTGAAATGAATCAACATTTTATTCCGACTTTTGTGCGTATAGAAAAGTCTTTAGGAAATCGATATTCTCAGGAGATCTTCAAGTTTGACACTTCTTCTCAGGAACTAAAATACACCTTTCAGAATTCCACTGGCACGCAGGATTTTACCCGCAATCTTAGCGCTAAGCATTATTTAACTTCGCCGGCCTTTTCAACATCAGCTATTTTTACTTTATCTAAAAAACTTGATGCGACAGGACGAAGCCCAATTTCTTTAATTGCTTCGCAAAATGATTGGACCTACGAAGGCCCACCTGAGGAAAAAATTGTTTACGCTGAATTTAAATCGCGAGAAATACCTGATTTCAAACTTAACAACACGTCACTTTCGGCCAGCCATTTATGTCTGTATGAATTTGATACTTCAGCAATGACATCGGAAATTCCGGTAGAAATTTTTCTCAGCAAACATTATGGACTTCCCTACCAATTAATTCATGGTGATCAGAAAATTGTCATAAAAAATTTGAAAAAAATCTAAACCTTAAAATACTCAGCAATGTCATTACATGCCTGCACAAGCGGCACCGAAATAATCTGATAAGGCTCCATTAATTTCTGGAAGGTTCTCATCGTGCCTCCTTTCCATTTCTTGACTCGATTATCAACTAACAAAATGGCCCCATGATCTTTTTCTGTTCTCAAAAGACGTCCAAACTTCTGATGAAGTGAGCGAGTCCGGTGGGCCAGAAAATAATCATTAAACTCATTTCCAAATTTAAACTCAAAAAAGTCTCTTCGTTTTTGTATAACAAGATCCTGACGAACATCAGGAATTTTATCGACGACAATGAACTGCAGTTTATCACCGGGGATATCAATTCCCTCTCCAAAGCTCTCCATACCAATCAAAATAGCTGCTTCTTCACGTTTAAACTCTTCAACGACATTTTTCCCTAGTCCTTGGACAAAAACTGGAATTCGACCTTCAAACTCCCGAAGAATTATATCGGTGGCGGCTTCAAAACGCAGTCGTGATGAAAAAAGCAATAAAGTTCTGCCGCCAAGTTTAGAGATTAGAGGATTCACTTGTTTTAAAACATCCGTTACAAACATGGGATCAGAAATATTCCGAGTATCAGTGCTCAGAAACACTTTCGAATTATTCTTATAGTCGTATACAGCGTCAAGGAACAGACCAGTTTTGAAACGTTTGTCCGAGGGAAGATAAGTATAGCCCGTCATCCATTCAACACCCTGGACACCAGAGTCACCTGAGGCATTTCCTAGTGTTGCTGAAGTAAATACCACCGATGAACTCGTCATCAATAGTTCATCATGAATTCGTTTTCCCACATCAATCGGAGATGATTCAAGGGCATAATTATCACTTTCGGAAAATTTCAAAATTGTCGACCAATCGCTTGGTAGTTCGAGATAATGTTTAAATGCAGCTGTTAGTTTTTCCAATACCCCATAGTTCGTTTCAAAAACAGTCCATGCCCTGAGTTTCTGAGGCTCGCTTTTGAAATCTTTATTTTCCCAACGTTCCATAAATGGCATAAACAATGAGTAAAGAGTATCAAGTATAAAATGTAAGCTTTCCGCATGATTCAATATTGCGGCAGCAAGCGGATCTTTGAGTTCAGATTTTTTGGGAAGTGGTAATTCATTTCCGTAGGCAGGACTATAATTGGGGAGTTTTTTAAAGTATGCCTCAATCACTCCAGGTAGTGCGTCTGCATGATCCTTCATCATCCGCATATTAAACTGAGTGTCCTGACGAATTTTTTGAATAGTATCATCAACCTGAAATTCATCCTCCATCGCGGTCAGGAGGTAAATCAGAGCACCCATTCCCTGTGGAAAGTTCTTCTGAAAAGATTCCAAATTATTTTGAGTTACTTCTATACTATAAGCTTTGGTGGCCTCGCTTTCTAATCGGTGGGCCTCATCAACCACGATAAATTGAGGACGAGGTAAACTACGTGGCCAATTCAGCATTAGAGCATGGTTCCCAATGATTAACTGAGCTTCCTTGGCCTCTCTTAATCCTCCAACATAACTGCATTCTTTAACGTAAGGACAATTTTGACCAGCACAGGCCCGGTAATCAACAGCGAGAGTCGCTTCTTTTTCTTTAAGCTCAGGGATCAATTTTTTCAGGATATAGGGAATTTGCTCGCGAGTAAGTTTCTTTTCATAGACCGCTCTAGAGTTATAAAAAAAGATCATTTCCAAATACGCTTTTGAGAAATCCTCTCCAAAAGACGTTAGAAAAGATGCTTCAGGATTTTCTTCTCTAAACATCAACTCACAAAGATGGTTATTTGAGCCCACTAGACGCACAACTTTCGTTTCTTCCCCGAGGTTCATCAAACTCTTCATTTGAGGCACGTCTTTGGCAAGGGCCTGATCCTGAAGCGTTTTCGTACCGGTAGCTATTAAACAGGTCTCTTTTTCCGTTTTAGAAAAAAGAATTGAGGGCAAAAGGTAGCCCATCGTTTTACCGGTACCTGTTGGGGCCTGTATCAAAGCATGAATTTTATTTTTGAAAGCTTGTCCGACTCTTAGTGAAAGCGATTCCTGGGCAGCACGATATTTATAATTGGGAAAAAGTTGTTTTATTTCTTTTTCAGAACGAAGAATATTCTGAATATTTTGACCCGAAAAATCCTGATCAAATTTCAAATCTACTTTATCTTTAATCGCCTCAGCTTTATTCAATAACTGGTATTTTTTGATGGTCTCAACAACATTAAAATCAATTTGATTCCCTATCTCAACCAAATCAAGCGCAGCTAAAGCAAAGAAATTTCGATACCAAAATTCCTCGGGTAGAGTTTGAAAAACTTCCGATAGCTTCATGCGTAATTCGCGGTCCTGATGCGTCAAATAGGTAGCAACTAAAAGCGTTTTTAAAAGATCACGAGAATCGGCCAATCCGCGATGTTCTTCTTTCTCTGCAATCCCTAAAAGATTAATAAAATATTCAAGATTGAGTGCACTGGCCTCTGGAAACAAAAGTGCCAGATAGAACATCGAGTCTTGATAACTTTCCCTATCCCCCGCTTGTGGTAGCCGATCAAAATATCTTTTTAAAAAGCTTTCTTCAAAATTGGAATTATGAGCAAGGAGTGAGTGTCCTTCGAGGAGCAAGAGATCAGGTTCAACCTGAGCCCACATAGGAGCACGCTTTATCAGGTCGTTACTAATACCTGTCAATTTGGTAATAAACGAAGAAACTGGATTCTCACAACGCACTAATGAAGAATATGTTCGAACCAACTTTGTGCCTTCAAATTGATAAAAACCAAGATCAATAATCTCATCTGTTCCGGGGTTAACCCCAGTAGTTTCGATATCTATGACTGACCACAGGCCAAGCCCCATGATGGATCCTTTGTGCGAAGTGCTATCAATGAGGGTTTACATTATTTAAAGTGCAGACTTTAGTCAATTATGCTAGCTTGCATTAATTATTATATTTCAAAGAGGACATATGGAAACTTGGTTGATGCAATTTCAATCATTCTCGATTCTTCTGCTCATGTTAGCAGGAATAATTGTTCGTCGTCGTCGTCAACTGCACGTAAAGATTATGAGTGCTGCGATGGTTTGGGATGTTATTTTAATTCTACAAATTGAATTAAGTCGGTCAGCTATCCTGAAAGCTACTCATGCTGTAACTAATCCTTTAATCTTAAATATCCATATCTCGATTGCAGTCAGTACAGTTGTCCTGTACGGATTTATGATCTATACCGGGCGTAAATTACTGAGTGGGCAGAATCAAATCCGACCTCGCCATAAAATTTTAGGATGGACTACGCTCACCATGAGAATTTTAACTTTTATCACGAGCTTTTGGGCTGTAGTACCCAAGGAATAAAATGAACAATGACTTCGAATTTGTAGAGACTATTATAAAATCAGGAATTCCTGATGCCATGGTATTAGTTGAGGACATGACTGGCACAAAAGATCACCTGGCCATAACAGTGGTCTCTGATGCTTTTGAAGGTAAAATGCTTTTTCAACAGCACCAAATGCTTATGAATCTCTTAAAAGATGAATTAAAAACACGTATTCATGCCGTCAAACTAGAAACCTTCACTAAGGCCAAATACGACCAGGCCAACAAAGGATAAATTATGTCTAACTCTTTCAATGTTCTAAACAGCGAAATTAATGAAATTGCAGCAAAAGATAAAAGTCTCGAACTGAAAATTCAAATTGAAAATCTCCTCGGTAGCACCAAAGTTGTTCTTTTCATGAAAGGCAACGCTGAAATGCCTCAATGCGGATTTTCTGCAAACTCGGTGGCCATTCTAAAGAATCTTGGTGTCTCATTTAATACCTTCAATATCCTTAATGACCCAGAAATTCGCCAAGGCCTGAAAGAATATTCAAACTGGCCAACTTATCCTCAACTTTACATCAAGGGTCAATTGATTGGTGGAAACGATGTTATTACTGAAATGTATAAAAATGGTGAACTTCAGGAATTCCTGAAGAATAATTAATTCATGAAAAGAATTATTGGAAAAATTAATCCGGAATCAAGACATGTTAATATCTGGGGAGCAGGCTTCTCGGGTTTAATACTAGGCTATTTCTTAAAAGATCAGGGCTATAGTGTAACCATTTACGAGAAGTCTAATAAAGTTGGTGGCAAGATTCAAACAAAGAGGACTGGCGCAGGTCTAGTAGAAAAAGGACCTAATGCACTTTTTCTGAACCAAGATGGACTGGAACTTCTAAAAGAATTAAAACTCGAGCCGATACCTGCAAGTAAAAAGCTACGCCGGCTACTGATGATTAATGGTAAGCCAAAGGGCCCATTTCAATTTGGTCTCTTTACAAAGATGGCTACCAATATTTTTAAGAGGCCACCACTTGTATCAGATGGTTTAACTGTAGCCGATTTTTTTCGACCATTATTGGGTCAGGAGAATATCAAGCACTATTTATCTCCAGCTCTAGGTGGTCTTTACGCAACATCTGCTGATAATCTTCACTTCAAAACTATTTTTAGCCAGGTCGGAAATAAGGCACAGTTTAACTCTTATTGGACCTTTATTAAAATGATGGTGAAGCACCAGAAAGATCAACCAAAGCTTGAACTCTCTGGGTCTGTTAGTTTTGAAGGGGGAATGCAAACTCTTATCAATCGCTTAGCAGAAATAATGAAAAACGACATTAAACTGAACTACAAAGAACCTTTCAGAATCAAAGGTAATACTATTATTTGTGCTGATGCAATCAATGCATCAGAACTTTTAAAGGACCTCCGTCCAGA
>JBILYY010000257.1:0-3346 GCA_044377495.1 Bacteriovoracaceae bacterium
ATGGATGATAAAAACAACATGGGTGATATTCCTTATTTTACAGTTAATTTAGCTGAAACTTTTATTTTACAGACTGAAGGAGAACTTCAATGAAAACCCTACTTGCCCTGATTACTCTAATCTTGGGTTCATCGGCATTTGCCATTGATCGTGGAGATATCAATCAACTACTACTGGATCGGGGCACAAGCATTGCTGCCTATGAAATTCAAGGCATGAAGCTCGTTATGGGTGAGAGAACTGGTGGTGGGCGTGTTCTTCAGTTTGCACAGATTGAAGTTGTATTTACTAAGGACGAAGCCATTCTTAAAAAAGATATTCAGAATGTAGATTTGCAAAATGGTAGTCGTCTTGGAAATCTTGAATCGCTACAGGCCGGTGGAAGACACATAGACGCTAATCAGATAGTTGGAGTTATTGCGAAATAATTAAGACGGACCGTCTAAATTTTATTCAAACTAGGTTTTATAACTCACTGTTTTCCCAAATATGTTTTGGCATCACAATTGCTGTACTTAGGGAAACAGAGGTTCCCCATGAGTACTTTATTAGTAAATTTAATTCTACTCGTTCTCTATACCTATTTTGGGTATTTTATTGTCGTTATCGTTTTAGGTAAGGTCATACGCAGAAAAGTACACAAAAGTGACATTAAGCCTCACGTAACCATGTTAATCGCTGCCTATAATGAAGAAAAAGGTATCGCTCTTAAAATCCAAGACTCTTTAAATCTTAGTTATCCCAAGGATAAGCTCCGTATTGTTGTCGTTAGCGATGGATCAACCGACGGGACGGATGACATTGTTAAATCTTTTGCCTCTCAAGGAGTGGAACTTCTTAGAGTTGAAGGACGTGTAGGTAAGACAGAAGCAAGAAACGTTGCAATGGCAGCAATTCAAGGGGAAATTATCATATTCTCCGATGCGACTACTGCCTATAAAGAAGATATTATTGAAAAAATGGTTCGTAATTTTGCTGACCCAAAAGTTGGCATGGTTACAGGACATTTGATCTACAGAGATTCAAGCAACACTCAAATGGGAATAGGACAAAAACTCTATTGGAAATATGAGTCTGCAATTAAAAAAGCTCAAACTTCTATGGGAACTCTTACTGGCTCGGTTGGTTGTGTTTCAGCTTTTCGAAAAGAACTCTACACTCCACTTCCTGCAAATATAATCGAAGATTTTACCGGTCCATTAATGCTTGTAATGAAGGGATTTCGGGTTGTTTACGAGGAAGAAGCTTTATGCTTTGAAGATACTACGAAAAAAGCCTCTAATGAGTGGCAAATGCGCATAAGAGTTATTAGAGGTGGAATGTCAGGCATGATTCATGCTAAAAAAATCTTAAACCCGATAGCTTACCCTGTTCCATTTTTTCAATTGGTTAGCCATAAGATTCTTCGCTGGTTAATTCCTATTTTTATTATTTCTCTTTTTATCATCAATAACTTTGTAGTTTGGTTAGACCCAAAAAATGTATACGCCATTGTATTATTAGTACTACAGTTGGGCTTTTATCTTACTGCGGCTAGTGCCTACGCCCTTGAAAAGAAGGGGATTCATAACCGCTTTGCTGCCATACCGCTCTATTTCATCATCCTCAATGCTGCATCTCTGGTGGCCCTATTTAAGACGGTTACTACCAACCTCGAATCAACGTGGGAAACTTCTAGAGAGGGATAGTGTCTAAGTTTTAGACACTGTCTGAAAGAAGTACATAACCCTGCTCTCACATCCCCTAATTTCGGACCTTTAGCATCGCTCATTTTGGCCCACTACTTGCTTTATATAAGGCACAGGGGAACAAAATGAAAAAGACAAAAACTAAAAACATCGCTTTCTTCGCTTTCAGCCTAATGGTTATGATCGGTACTTATAATGCCGTAATGATCAATTCTGAGTCGCACTTGTCTGATTCAAAGCACTTTAAAAGACTTGATGAGATGTTCGGTGTTGTCACTCAAGGTAGAACTCCTGCAGTAACATCACAATGGGCCAAGATCTCTAAACCAATGAATACTGTTGTAGCTGCTAAATCTGCTGCAAAAGTTGATTTATCAGTTTCTCAAGAAGCTCCTTCTGAGGCAGCTATCCAGGAGTCACTAGTTCTTAAATTAGTAGAAGTAATGAATCCTAAGAAGTGGGAAAAAGGTGTTAAGGCGACGGAATTTTCAGGAACGATTGCTACAAATAATGGAGTCATCGAAACTCTTTCAGCAAACCTTCCACAAGGTATCAATATTGATATCGCTTTCTCAGAAATGACTGGGAATACTTTCGAATATGACCTAAATGGCGAAATTTACGCTGGAATGATGTATCAGGTAGATCAAGGTTCTTATATGATCACTATGACAAACGGTCCGCTTGAAGGAACACGTCTTAAGTTCACAGGTGATGTTACTCCTGCTCAAACAGAAGCTTACCTTGCTGAAGCTCATAATGTAGAAGTTGGAGCATTTGGCGAAGAAAAAGAGACTTCACAGACTGATGTTACTGAAGAAGTATCAGTTCAGGCGGTAGAAACAGCTTCATTTAACTTTAACATCTAAGATCATACTCCGCGTCATCGTTCCTGCTGTGCTAGCCTATGCCGACTAAAATCTGCAAAGGGATCTTATGCGCACGCAAGACATTCGGAATGCTTTTTCTAACTATTTCATTAAACAAGGTCACGAGAAACATAAGTCATCAAGCCTCGTTCCCCATAATGATCCAACCATACTTTTTGCTAATGCTGGGATGAACCAGTTTAAAGATTTTTTTACCGGTAAAGCAACTCCTCCAAACAGAAGAGCTGTGACCATCCAAAAATGTGTGCGTGCTGGTGGTAAACATAACGATTTAGAAAATGTAGGCTTCACGGCCCGTCACCATACTTACTTTGAAATGTTGGGTAACTTCTCTTTTGGTGATTACTTCAAAAAAGATGCTATCAAATTTGCTTGGGAACTTTTAACTGTTGAATTAAAAATTCCAAAAGAAAAATTATTAGTAACAGTTCATGACTCAGATGATGAAGCTCTAAATATCTGGCACAAAGATATGGGTGTGCCTTTAGAGAAAATTTTCAAGCTTGGTGATAAATCTAATTTCTGGGAAATGGGCGATGTGGGTCCTTGTGGACCTTGTACTGAAATCTTTTTTGACCATGGCCCGGAAAGATCAACTGGAGTTCCAGCTGGCTGCCAAGAGATTGATGATGAAGGCCGTTATGTTGAGATTTGGAACCTAGTGTTTATGCAATATGAGAAATATATGGAAGGAACGGAAATCAAACGTAAGTCCCTTCCTAAGCCTTCGGTTGATACTGGTGCTGGTCTTGAGCGAGTGGCCGCTGT
>JBILYY010000258.1:0-3334 GCA_044377495.1 Bacteriovoracaceae bacterium
CTTCTTTAGATTTTTTAAAATCTTCGCGCAGATGACTTTTTAATTCGGCACGTTTGAATGCGGCTTCTTTGTGTGTCTCAGTTGTTTGATCTTCGTGTGCTCGAACTAATTGCTGGCGTTCACGGTTATACCGATCTTTTAAATCTACGCCTTGACCCATTACTTCATCACGGTAAGTTTTTAACTGCTTATCTGCATGATCTTTTGTATCAACAATATTTTTGTCATATTTTCTTTTTTGAGTGCCTTGAATTTCTGTCGATGTGTCTTTTTCCGCAGCGGCTGCTTTTTTATAACTATTTGTGATGTCATTCAACCGTTGGTCGAAATCCTTTCTTTTTGATATCGAATGAGTTGCGAATTCTTGACGCTCTTTTTCTCTTCCTTCATGGAACCTGGCAGTGTCAGTGTTCATTGAAGAGCGGGATTTCTCTTCTAATCTTTCAATGTTTTTTTGATAGCTCGATTCGAGTTCCGCTTTATCTTCGATGAAATTTTTAGTTTGTTTTTTTAGCACACCTTCATTGCGTTCATTGGCATTCGCAACTCGCTTTTCCGCTGATTCATTGTTTTTTCTAATCGTGTCCTGGAAATATTCGCGTTCCTTGGACAGAGTCTTGCTGTAATCTACGCCTTTCATAGCTGATTCCCTTAGTGAGTCACTTCCTGTGACGTCATTAAGAAGTGTAGCATACGGCACAAACAAAAAAGCCTTGGGTAAAACTTGCAGTCCTACCCAAGGCTTAGATGATTAAAAGACTATAGTTATCTTGCTAATTCTTCGTCTATGATCTCGGCAAAAACTTCCAGTGGCTGAGCTCCGCTCACTAACTGTCCGTTTACAAAGAATGTTGGAGTCGATTTAACGCCAATTTTCTTGCCTTCTTCCATATCGGCCTTAACTTGACCTAAATATTTATTTTCACTTAGGCACTTTTCAAAAACGTCTAATTTTGCCCCAACTTTTTTAGCACTCTTCTTTAGGCCTTCAGGATCCAAGGCTGTTTCCTGATTAGCGAACATTTCGTAGTGCATTTTCCAGAAAAGATCACTGCTTTGTTCATTGGCACAAAGACTGGCAATGGCAGCTTGTTCAGCATGATTATGAAACGGAAGTGGAAACTGTTTAAAAGAAACTTTGACCTTGTTGCCATATTTTTCTTTAACTTTTTTCAGAAGATCAGCACCTTTCGCACAGAATGGACATTGAAAGTCTGAAAACTCAACGATCGTGACTTTAGCATCTTTATCACCAGCAAATGGTGCATTACCTACTTCGATCGGAAAAGTTGGACGGCGGGGTTTTGGAATATAAACTTCAACTGGAGACTTTGATGTCTGCTCTGCAAGCCACTTATCAACAGCTTCTTTTTTTCGCTCTATCTCCAGATAGCTTTTAATTTTTTCACGAACCTGAGGATTGATATGCTCGGCCGGAATATTTTGATCTTTAATAAAGGCTTCAATTTCTTTTTCAGAAATCTTCACATCTTTTGCAATGTATTTGCTTAAAAACTCATCATTTGAAAGACCCTTGTTCCTTGGATCTTTTTGAACCAGCTTCTCAAGGAGTATCGCTCTTAATTTGTTGAATTTAACTTCAAAAGCTTTTGATTCTTGTTCAAACACTTCTGACTCAATACCATTCATGAGTTCAGCATTCGTAATTTCGATATCACCAGCTTTGGCAGCAATACCTTCTTTAGGTGCTTGCTTAAATAAATAACTTGGCTTGCTATTGCCCTGAGAGCAAGCAGCGAAAGACATGAGTAAAAATAACAAAAACAAGCTACTAGAAGCTTTCATAATACGTTCTCCTCTTTAAAAAAACTGAGTGTAGTCTAACTTAAGAATTTTAGAATAAAAACAAAGCGATTAAGTCACCTATAGGTGGGACATGAATTCGTTAAACTTAGGATGGGCCTGAAGCTCAGCATGGCTTCCCTGCGCTAAGAGTTCCCCTTTATCCAGTAAGAGGAGACGATTGGATTTGATAATCGTTTCCAACCTGTGAGTCACAATAATTGTTATCGACCTTGACTGGAAAAATTTGATCAAGTCTCTAAGGGCCGATTCTAATTCTGAATCAAGGCCACTTGAAATTTCATCCAGGAGAATAATCGGCTTGTTTAAGAAGAGTGCGCGAAGACCTGATAAAAGTTGCTTTTGACCCATCGAAAATGATTTAGGATCGATCTTCTCCATCGGATCAAGTCCCCATCTCGAAAGATAAGAAATATTATTTTTCGCCAGCTCCCAGAAATCTTCGAATCCGGCATCATGACCTAAGGTTATGTTGAACTTTAAAGTTTCTGTAAAAACATGTGAATCTTGTGAAATAAGGCTCACGTAAGATGAAAATGCTCTTAGATCCTTATCTTGAGTGGGCGAAATAATCTTTCCATCTATATCAATGGTCCCTTCAAAAGTTTGGTACTGACCTGAAAGTAGTTTTAATAAAGTAGATTTCCCACAACCTGATTCCCCTAAAATACCCAATATTTCTCCGCGCTTTAATTCAAAAGAAACATTCTCAAGCTTAAAGCCTTGCTCATATTGAAAATTTCTAAGGGAAAAATTCAACTTATCAACAGTCAGGTGCCCGAATTCTTGCTTCAGATAAATATCTTGGGCAAAACTCTCATTAAACTCTGAAAGTCGCGTAAGTCCCGTGCCTGCCCTTTGAAGGACAGAGATTTTGGACGCAACTTCCTTAATTGGACTGATGGATTTTTGAATCAAATCTATGAGTGCTGCAAGGATAGCGACCTCAACTATTTTGGCATAAGGAACAATTAGCATCACCATTGCCACAAGAATTGGGTACAGAGATTCGGCAGCAGCGTAATAACTAGCATCCCAGATATTGGCGTGAAGCTGTTTATCCAGAAATTCTTCAAATATTTTATGCCCACGCTTTGAGGCGTATTTGGGATTCGGCGAATAAAACAGTTCTTTTAGGCCTGAGGTCAAATCAGTTACAACCCGTGCCATCATCCCGGTCACTCGACGAACCTCCATAAATACTTTGGCCATGGCTTTGCTTCCCTTCAGGAGCAAAAGACAGGCAATCACTTCCGCTACAAATAAACTTAATCCTGTAGTGGAATTTAACTGAAGGAAACTAATTAAGCAGGACAAAATAAAGATGATATCAATAAAAATACCCAGACTTCCTGATCCAACGACTTCTCGTACAGCATCAGTATCATTCATGAGTCTCGCCAACACTTCTCCAAGCGGATATTCATCATACTTTTTATTGGTCTTATGTTTAAAGGGCGCCTTGAGCCAGAGTGAAAAGCTGCGTTTTCTAATATCAACTAATAGTAAT
>JBILYY010000259.1:0-3325 GCA_044377495.1 Bacteriovoracaceae bacterium
TTCTGAGCCCTAGTATTGTTTCAGAGTCCATCCACGACAGATTGGTACCCAAAATAACTCCCCCCTGAACGCCAACACCCGATAAGTCAGTGTCTGCATCTTCATTTTTTTCTAGATCGGCACCGACGCCCACACCAGCACCGATGAGGAAAACGCTCATATTTGATGCGTAATCTGAACCAATCCCTTTGCCGGCCATGACTGAGGAGTTGGCCATTCCTTCCATGAATCTGTCAGGGGTCGTTGCACCGGGTAGGCCATCATTAATTTCATCCTCGATATTCTGAAGTTCTGCTTCGATGCCGGCAGCAACGACGGGGTTCATCCCAATGGCAGGAGTGAAACTTAGCCTGAACAGCTGAGCACTGGAAGTAGTAGAATACAGGCCCAAAACAAGGAAAAGGGCCACAAGATAGGTTTTTCTAAGCATTATATGATTCCCGCTTGAAGTGAAATGCGCTCCATACATTCTAAGGGCTTTTGACGTTCTGGGACATTCAGAACTTTTTACCATTCAGACTGACAAACTCCACTGGAGATGGTACCCAGAGTCACAAATCATTATCTTAGGAATTTTTATGGCGTTTTTACCCGTTCCCCTGCACCCCGGTCTTGAAGGTTTCTTCAAGGAAGAAGGGCTTAAAACTGCCACAGCTATACAGAAAAAAGTTATTCCTGAGATCCTTGATCGGAAATCAATTATCGTTTTATCTGAAACGGGATCAGGTAAAACCCTGGCCTATGCCCTTCCTATTTGTAGCAAGCTTAAAACTAAAGAAGATGATGGTGTTAAAAATACTTTGAAGGGTGCTCCGTACGCCATGATCGTTGCTCCAACTCGAGAATTGGCAACGCAAATTTATAACGTTTTTAAAAGTATCTCTCACCATACAAAACTGAGAGTACGTGACCTTACTGGTGGAGACACCAATGCGAAAATGAAATCAGTTGCGAGTGGTTCATATGAAATTCTTATTGCAACTCCTTCGAGAATTAAAAGTGCTCTTCGTCATAAAGAGCTTAGTCTTAATCAACTTCAATATGTGATTTTTGATGAAGCGGATCAGCTGTTTGATATGGGATTTAAAAAAGACCTTGATACCATTATTGAATACTTTGACATGAACATGACTCAGTTCGGTTTTATCACTGCAACTCTTCCAGCTGAAGTAGAGCAGTTTATTATTGATCGTTTTCCAATGATTAAGTTTGAAAAGATTGCTGGTGGTGACTCTCATGCGCCACAAACTAAAGTAGAAACTTATAACGTAAGTGTGACTCCAGCTGAAAAAAACATGGTTGTAAAAATGTTCATGGAGAAACAAGCTCAGGGACGTGGGATTATTTTCACCAATCAAAAAAACCAAGCCGAAGAAGTATTTAAATATCTGACTGAGAAAATGCCGAAGCTTAAGATGAGACTTCTCCACGGAGATCTTGAAATCAAAGAGCGAGAAAGTAACACCAGAGCTTTCGTGGAAGGTAAGGCCCAGGTTCTTGTTGCTACTGACATCGCTGCTCGTGGTATTGATATTAAAGATCTGGTTTGGGTTCTGAATTACGGCTTACCTAAGACTGCCATTTATTATTTACATCGTTGTGGTCGAGTTGCTCGTGGTGGAAGAAAGGGTATGGTTTACAACCTCGTTGCTCCTCATGATTCTAAAATGATTGCGCAAATTAATGATGCCATTGCAAATCAGAGTCATCTTAATCTTGAAGTTATTCCGGAAGAAAAATTGAAATCTCAAGAAAAGAAATTTGAGAAGAAAATTGAAATTAAAAAACCTGCTACCTTCCGTGGTAAGCCATCTAAGAAAACTGAAAATGCTGAGCTGGTTGACAGGCGTGGTAGAGCAGTTAAATCCTCAGGACGTGGACGTTCAGGAGCTAAGGCCGATTATAAGAAAGGTCTTTCTGAAGCCCCTGTGAAGAGAAACCGCGGTATTAAACGCCGTTAAAATCTTGAATTTCACTTTTTAGTTTTAGCGTATCTTCATAGCCAAGTTCCATGAGTGGAACAGTATAAGACTTATCAAAGGCCAGATAACTCAAAAGATCTAGTCCTTCGTGTTCTGTTACACCAATACCTTTTAGTAAATAACGAAGGGTTCTTGGCAATTCTTCATTTAGCATTTCAGTCATTTTTCCCAAGTCTCTAGATGGTCTCAGCATCATAATCGGTATCACTTTAAATGAATCCTTTAGGCCATGTTTCATGAGTGAATTAATTTTCATCATTCTTTCGACATCGGATTCCAAAGAATCCAGAAAAACGGCGTTCATCATAACACCAGTGATCTGGCCGATAGTTGGATTTTTGAAAGGTGATAGTGCCAAATCCTTCATGCGATTCTGGTGGTGGGGGTACCTTACACCAATCGCTATAATTTTATCTGCACCAAGATGAATAGCAGGAGAAAGAGGAGTTGTTTGCCGAATGCAACCGTCACCATAGTAACTTTCACCGACCTGTATTGGCGGAAAGAAAAATGGAATGGCCGATGAGGCCATAAGATGATCAAGATTTAAATGTTCGCGAATTGAAAAGCGATCACTTCGTGACCAATCTTCTATTCCAGGTGAGCCTTCATAGAAAACAACGTTACTACCAGAATTAAAATTAGTAGTTGAAAGGCCAACACCATGAAGTGTGCTGTCTTTAAGATTATTTTCTATTTGTTTAAAATCAATTTCGCGCTTTAAGAGTCTTCGAAGGGGCGCGGTATCAAGAAGATGATTGATATGACTTCCTGTAGGAGTTAAGCCACCGAACATTGCTCCACCAAGCCACTTCATCCCTAATTCTGAAATAGTTCGGACTCTTAGATCGTATACATCTTGTGGCTTGATTTTTTTCCATAATGCCATCAAATCAGCAGTTGCCACATCCCAATCTTTGCAATGAGCTGCAAGATATGTTGAATTGATTGCACCAGCGGAATTTCCAGTGATCACTTCAAATAAGTTTGAATCTTTTTTTAAAATTTCGTAAATAGCGCGAACAACGCCAACTTGATAAGCTGCTCGTGCACCACCACCTGTCATGACTAAACCGAGTTTGGAGTTCATAGTTTTATTATGCCCAATCTTAGAAATCTTGCACGAAGAAGATAACTGACAGTAACCGGCGGGTATGTGGATTGTTCCTTCACGTGACCACAATTTATCTATACACTTAAGTTTGAATAAAAATCGATCAAAGGTTATTTCATGAAAGTTGTCGTTACAGGTGCCACTGGTTTTGTTGGACAAGTCATTGTTAAGCAATTAGTAGCAGCTGGTGACGAAGTTATTGTGTTGACTAGAAATGTGGCCAAAGCAG
>JBILYY010000131.1:0-9494 GCA_044377495.1 Bacteriovoracaceae bacterium
ATGAGTTCCAAGAATTTCTTTATTGAAAAAAACTTGGCGGTAATTTTCTCGAATCAAATGATGAAGGTCAGAACTTTGTGGGTTGCGGGCAACGTACATCCCGCGGTACATGCAAGAAACTGTGACTTGTTCAAATTTACTAAATCATTAAAATTATTTAACTGAAAGAAAAGTGCCAAAAAAAGATCCCGTTAGCGAGAGAAATTTTTCCCTGGGTTTGGACTGAGTGAGAAGACACATATTGAATAAGGCCAAGTCATCAGGTTCAAGAATTTCCGTTTTACTCTTTATCATCTGATGATTAAAGTGCGTACATATGAAGAGGTTTTCAAAAAAGAGCAAAAAAAAACCCAGGCGATTAAACCTGGGTTTATATTTGGAGGGGTGAAAGATTACTTATCATCCCCAACAAGAAGCATAGTTGAGTCGATATAAGTAAGCATGGCAGATCTTAAATCATCCAAAGAAACTTCTTGATCATTTTGACCTTTGAATATTTCTTCTTTGATCATTTCAATTGGAAAACCAGTCATCTTGGCCAAAGCCTCGAGACTTATCTTTCCGTTTTGTTCTGGACCACTTGAGACCAGATCTTGTGCCGTCATTCTTAACTCCTTGAATCATTTAGCTACTCAATCCTTAGAGTAGCAAGTTGCTCCAAAGCATATCGAGGGGTTAAAAACAAAGTCAATCACTGGCATATAAGATGTAAGTTTATGTTAGAGACTACTATAGGAATTTTGTCAAACTATCGGAAATTACAGAAGATCAACTCAATCTATCAGATAAAAATTTAATGTCAGAATCTCTGTTTTGCCTTAATAGCCAGGAATCTTCAGGAGTTTTAGGAAGCTTGATACCTTGTCCTCCATTTCTTTAAACTCATCAACAGGACGTGATAAAAGCGTTATTCCGCCACCAGCACCATAACGCCAAATCCTTTCCTCAATATTAATTGAAGCAGTTCTGATATTGATGTTAGCTACTTTTTTATTTCCGATACAAAGAAGAGTCGAGCCACAATAGATACCTCGATTATACCTTTCAACATCTGCAATTATTGCCATCACACGCTTTTTTGGAGCACCGGTTATGCTTCCGCCCGGAAAGAGGGCCTTCATCGTGGTGGATACAGAAATTTCATTTTTTAATTTGAGAGAAATTAATGAATATTGATGAAGCAGCCCAGGAACTAAAAGCGGGGCCCGCAATTTTCGAACTTCTGCCGATGGTGTGTCTAGTCGATTCAAATCATTTTTTAGAAGATCAGTAATCATGAGAAGTTCCCCCTCCTCTTTCTTATCTGCCAGCATCTTCTTCCATAATTTCCCTACGTCCTTGCCCTCTCTTCTAAAAGTACCCTTAATTGGCATGGTGAAAATTTCGTTATCCCTGTACTGATAAAGGCATTCCGGAGAATTGCTAAGAATCATCTCATCGCCCAAAAAAGTCGCATGAGCATAGGCCCCAAGATTTTTCTGAGCAAAAAAGAAATCCGAAATATCTCTTGGATCAAGAATTTCTTCCGTCATGAAATCAAATGGGTAAGTTAAATTAACTTGATAACAATTACCTTCAATTAGTTCTTCCTGGATTTTATTAAAAGCAATTTTATATTCTGACCAAGATGGCCTTTCAAGTGACTTAAGGGGTAGCCCAGTTAATCTTGGTTTGCGAGGAGATTTCTTAATGCTTTTCTGATACTCGATTTCAACGACGAGGGGTTTACCATCCTCTACCAGGTAATCAAAACCTTGATCAAGTAGTCCGTATTCATAATAAAAATGAAAGACGACCGGGAATTTAACTTTCCCCTGAAGCTTCATCTCTTGAAGTTTTTTTGTAAATTGAGATATCGGATAACTTTCTGGGAACCCAGTAATTAAATTTAATCGTTCATTTTTATAATAAATGTAGGCCTTCAGTGGGCGATCAAGTTCTAAAACTGTATTAGCATTCCATCTGAATCGTGAAAAAATGCCGCTCACTTTTCAGGTCGAGCGTATTCTAATTCGCCAAATTTAGTCTGCGGACCAATCCACGAGAGCTCAACAGTACCAGGCTCACCGTTACGATTCTTAGCGATGATAACTTCTGCGACACCTTTTTTAGGGGTGTTTGCATCGTAATAGTCCTCACGGTGGATAAGAATAACAATGTTGGCATCCTGCTCAAGGGAACCGGACTCTCGAAGATCCTGAAGCTGTGGGCGACGATCGGTTCTGGCCGCAGCACTACGGTTAAGCTGAGAGAGTGCAATGATTGGAATCTGAAGCTCACTGGCCATCATCTTCAGGCCTCGTGAAAGCTCTGCAATTTCTTGCTCACGATTCTGCTTCTTAATATGCATAGGCATAAGCTGAAGGTAGTCGATAATCAGCATCGACAAACCTTGCTCGGCCTTGAGTTTTCGGCAATAAGATCTAATATCGATAAGATTAGTGGCACCATTATCATTGATATAAAGTTTTAAATTAGAAAGTTTTTGAATCGCACCAGAAATAGCTCTAAGATCCATTTCATTAAAGTCTTTGGTCTTGAGCTTACGTGCATCCACACAGGCTTCAGAAGAAAGAAGACGCATGGAAAGCTCTGCGTACATCATCTCGTAAGAAAACACCGCCACGGCGCTATTTGTTTGCTTGGCGGCAGCTACGGCCCAGTTTAAAGCAAGAGCTGTCTTTCCCATACCAGGTCGTGCGGCCAAAATAACCAATTGTCCTGGCTGAAAACCAAGTAGCTTTGAATCAAGTGAATGGAATCCAGTTGAAACACCGGTGATCTCACCCTTGGCACGAGCTGGACGTTCAAGCTCTTTAAGGTTCTCGTACAGAGCTTCCTTAACGTGAATCATTTTATTATTTTTTGATTGAGCAGTTAGTTTAAAGAAGCTTGATTCAACTTCCGCAAGAAACGCTTCAACGTCTCCGGAAAAATTAGTACCGGTTTGCATCACCCGAGTAGCAGTTCTTACCACTTCTCTGAGCACACCTTTTTGTTTAATAAGTTTAGCATAATGTTCAACGTTGGCGGATGAACCAATTTCATCACAAATACTGATCAGGGCGGATTGTCCGCCTATTTTTTCAAGCTTACCGTGATCATTTAGTTTTGAAGATACGGTAACCATATCAATCGGCATCGCTTCAAGATGCAAATCTTTAATTGCTTCATAGATTATTGAATATTGAGGGTGATAGAAGTCATCTTTACTGAGACCAATATCTGAAATTTCATCAAAACTGTTATTATCAATGAGGAGGCAGGCCAATAGGGCCTTCTCGGCTCCCGTGTCATGTGGAAGTTCGTGTTGAGTGTCCTGGGCCATGTGGTGCTCTCCTTTGATGTTCATCCTGAACCGCCGACCTTCGCATCCTGCGACCGTCGACATACCGTTCGTCCTGAACATAAAAAAACCTGAGAGAGTTTCCTCTCCCAGGCAAGAATCAAAAAAAAATTACTCGGCTTCTGCAGCTGCAAGAGCTTCAGCTTCAGCAGCAACTTTAGCAGCTTCAGCTTTAGCTTTTTTATCAGCGTTACGCTTTTGAGCTTCAGCTTGTTGTCTCTTAAGTTCTTCTGCCATAGCAGCATCAATAGCAACTTTAAGTTTGAAAGTAGCAGTTACGTCGTTAAAAAGTTTAGCTTTAACGTCATAAGTACCCAAAGTCTTAATTGAACCATCTACAGTAAGTAGACGACGCTCAAGATGGAAACCTTGTTTTTCAAGTTCTTTAGCAATTTCTTGAGAAGTAACAGCACCAAAAAGGCGACCGTTAGCTCCAACTTTCTTAATTAATTCAACAGTAACGCCTTCAAGTTTTGTCTTGATTGCAATAGCTGCATCTTTCTCTGCACCAATTTTCTTAGCGAGAGCTTTTTGTTTGTCTTTAAGAACGTTTGAGTTCTTTTCATCCGCAAGGATGGCAAACTTGTTTGGGTAAAGATAGTTACGAGCAAATCCAGCAGATACATTTACGATCTCGCCGATTGTTCCTAATGCCTTAACCTTTTCTATAAGGATGACTTTCATATTAAACTCCTGTGATTCTTAATTTTCATTTTTCGGTTTTACGAAATATTTTCTAAAATCAAACCAATTATCAAATAACCCAGCTGCCACAATCAAATAGTAGGCCATGAAAATCACAACCATGACAATGAGACTGCGAAAAAAGCCCATTATTCCCATGAATGTCAGAAGGTCGCTAAAAATACCAAAGCCTTGAAAGAAATAAAAAATTCCTAAGCACTTAACGATGGTAAATCCCACTACTTCTGAATACTGATACCCAATTTCTTTTCCCCAAACGACGAGAACCAAGGCAACTGCCAAAAGGATCACGAAACCAAAAGGTACTTTAAAATTCAAAAGATTCTTTTCTGAGTAAGGATATTCATTTGCAGTCAAAAGAAGTCTACGACTCTTAAGGACTAAAAACATATTAAACCAGAGCATCACAAAAACACCCATGAATAAGTAGCCCGGAAGTGACTCGATCAACTCTTTGGCAATCAGATCGGGACGATCTAAAAGCTGAAGGATCTCAATCGCGTTTTCCTGTGTACTTTGCTCAATGAGCTTTTTCTGTTGATCCAGTTTTGACTTACTCAACTCAAGTTGCTTAAGAACGAACTGTTGCACTGTCAGATTCTCAGATTTAATAACTGCGCCAAATCCTGCGAACAGAATCAAGATGAAACCCAGACCGAAAGTAACTAATCCTTTAACAGGAGAAATTCCTCTGGTCACAATTTCGGCAATTGCAAAACCAAAAATCAACACACAAAAGTAAAATCCAAATAACGTGAGGTCACTGAAATAAAAAGCTGAGAACGCAAAACTGAGAACTAAGCCTAATAATCCAATTAATAAACCTTTCGTACGGCCATATAAAATGATCGCAAGAGCAATCGGAAACGGAGCAAACACCGACATAATGAAACTCATACATAATACAACAGAAGAAAGACCTAAAAGGACTAACCTACCTGTCGAAAGTTGTGGAGTTTGCAATACTTCAGCGTTCATACTGTGTTATTTCCTCTTAGCGAGCAGTCTCGTTAGACTGGTAACTGATAAGAAGCATGTTACGACCACGCTTAATAGCTTCGTTTGCACGACGCTGAAAAGTTGGAGTCAAACCAGTTACGCGAGCTGGAGAAATTTTTCCAAACTCGTTTACTAGCCATGAATATGATTTAGGATCTTTCCAATCTGGTGAAGTTTTCTTCGCAGAAAACCAACAAGATTTGCGCTTAGAGTGCATTTTCTTGTCTTTATCATCACCGCCGCCAGCACCGTATCCATCATCTTCTAGGTCAGCATTGGCCTGAGAATTGTTTGGATTTTTGTATTCTTTAACGATTGCAGCTTGATCTTTATCTTCACCAAGTTTGATGATGAGATGACGAACCAAATTTTCGTTAATAAGAAAACGACGCTCGATTTCAGCGTTTAACTTTCCTGCACCTTTGTACATGAAGTAATGGTAAGCGCCTTTCTTAAGGCCTGATTCTGCTGGTTGAGCGAATGTCTTCACTCCCCATGTGTCTGTGACAAGAACTTCCGCGCCATGCTCTTTGAAAGCTTCTGCAAGTGCATTCTTTACAGAATTCACAGCTTCTTCGGATGCGTCTGGGCGAACGACAAATGCCGTTTCGTAGATCATATTTCCTCCTGGGTTATAAAAAGCCCATGGACTAATGCCATGAGCGAGATGAAATAGTTTAATGAATGTCAGAGGGCAAGTTAGCACGGCCCCCTACAGTCGTCCAAAGCTTTCTTCTTGTGCCCAGTAAGACACAGCACCCTAAGTACCTGAGAACACATAAAACGAGCAACTGTTCTCATTTTATACACCCCCATGAATTCCTTTCAGTGATTCTGTCAGGAATTCTTAAGCGGGCTACAATTTTCAAAATTAGGAGTTTATATGAACAAGTTAGTAGTTCTGATCGCCCTCATTTCGTTGTCTGTCTCTTGCTCGAAAGTTAAAGAGGCCGAGAAGACGATGAACACAATGAAAGAGCAGACCATCCAAATGAAGGACAACACTTCGGTTATGTATCAACAGGTACGTTCGAAAGAAGCAGAAGATACTAGAAATAAAAAATTCGAAATCATTACCTCAAAAGAAGAAGGCTTTGGAAGTAAACTTGCTGCTGCAGCAGTTTACTTTAAATCATTTGAATTCCAACTTTGGACCGGTGCCAAAGATTTTGATGATAACCATATGCGAGAAGTTTTACTTTTAGACGCAGCTAATGAATTCACAAGAAGAATGGGCGATCTATATGGCAAAATAAATGTAAAAAAAATTAGCCCGACCAATGATGGAAAGAAGCACAGTTCAGAAATGGCATTTTATGCGATCGCTGCGACCATGCATTTTAATCATCACTTTCAGGATGAACTAATTGATTCTAAGGCAAGCCTTAAGGCCATCTCTTTTTATGACGTTATGAAAAGTGCACTTAAAAAAGATTACAATTCAGAGTCTTTGACTGAATATGAAGAAATTTTAGTTTCTAATATGAACCGTGAAATCATGATTGAGCTAATCAAAGCTCGCGTAGACATGTTTTCAGCTCTTGCTCTTAAAAACCTGACAGACAAAAGAGACATGACTTTTAAGCAAAAATTAAAGGCTGCACTATTTAAAATCTCAGATGGGAAATGGGGTTCAATTGAACTTCCGGAAATTTTTTCAAAATCGAATGCGCCAACAAAAAAACAAACAATCAAATATCTTGAAGCTGCTACAAAGGCCCGAAATATTCTGACCAATATTGGTGTCGAGAAAGAACTTGAAAAAACATTGAAGTCGGCCTACTCGAAAATTACACTTGGGGATACAGATGCAACTCAGGAAGATCCTGAACAGCAAGAAGAAGAGACGAAGGAAGATTCTGATAGCAACAAAGTAGAAATTCAGAGACTAATTGTGGGTTTACTTAAATAATAGGTTTTAACAATATCGCAAATATAAAAAGGCACCACACTTGGTGCCTTTTTTCATAAATTCAAGCAGTTACCTATCCAACTACACTTCTAAAGCAGAAACAACAAGAAACCGATTAGAATAGGTGAATTCAGAAATTAAATGAGTGCCTAAGGATTGTTCTATGAAGTTTAGCCTACTAACCATCATGCTATTGATTTCAACTCAATTACTACAGGCTGAAGAGACTTGTCTCTCGCTTGACCAGGATGAATTAAGCGAACTTTCAACTGCTGCCTGTAGTGCCAGCACCCATCCAGAAGTTACTGGTGATAAGGAAGAAAAAAAGAAGTTTGAAAAAAGATATCACAATTCAGATTATCAAAAAAAAATAAATGATTATGCAGCTAAAAATGAGGCCAGGGCTCAAAAAAACAATTTGGGACTTTGGGCGGATGTTGCAGGAGCAGAAGTAACAAAGCTATTAGCAAATGATAAAAGTCGATTAGAATCTTTAGTCAAAGCAGCCTATCCCAATCTCAGTGCTTCATCTCTTAAGACTAAAATGACTTATATTGAAACCAGCCTTAAAGGAAAAGCAAATTTCTCGAATAATCCGCCAGAAAATACAATGAAAAAAAAATTACTGGATGTGATGTTAAACGACTCCTCGTTTAAATCGGAGAAAGAAAGTATTTCATCCAATGTAGCAACGAGCTTTGGCAAAAATTACAAAGATGAGAATGACAAGATTATAATTGATCAACTTTCCAGTGATGCAAGCAAAATCATATCACTTGAGAAAGAACAAAAGCCTTCTCCAATTGACAAAGATTATTGGGTCGAGAAATATACTGATGAAAAACCTTTTAAACCTGAAGAATCTCAAGCCTACGAAATTCATCAAGCGGCGTATGACAAATATAAGGATATGCTGTTTCAAAAACATGATCCCAAAATAAGAAAATATGCTGACAAATATGGTGAAAATTCATCCCAAGTGAAAGATCAGAAAAAAAGACTTGAAAAAGAAACGGACGCTATCTATATGGGAAGTCCCGGGAAGATGGCTTTTACTCCACCAGAAGGAATAACTATCGATGTCTTCTTGGCAAAGATCAGTTTGGATAATCCAACTTTTTTTAATTGCCGGGCCAGTTACGGTCCAGATAAATCAGGCTACATTGTTAGCGAAAATCCAGCAGTAAAAAAGCCCGAGATAGCAGACCCTAAAGAGGATGAGGAACCTACAGAGCCTAAAAGTGATTATGTCACTGAATCTAAAATCTGCGATCTTAACGCTCAATTCAGTGACGATGATTTTTCCGCCACAGAGGATATCAAAAAAGATATGGCCGGATGTTTTGCAGATATAGACCCAGGCGCAATCAACGTGAAGATTAACATTGAGTCCTGTGCCAGTACAGTGAGATCAACGAAATTCAAAGGTAAGGGCGAGAACTTTGAATTATCTAGAAGTAGAAATGAAACACTTAAAAATCTCGTCCCCGCAAAGTATAAAGATGACGAGGGCGAAAATATCACTCAAAACTACTTTGGGAAAAATAAAATCCCAGGTAATCCCCCACAATGGACTGGAACCTGTGGACCTTGGGTGACGGAAGTTGGCGAAGGACGCATGTCCCCCAATAATTGTGGAAATACTAACAATAAATTTGTTGATGATTGTAATAGCAAATCAGCAGATGATAAATTTGCATCAAAATATAATCCTTCCCATCCCTATTCATGGCTTTGTACCTGGAAAGATGGCGCTGGCTATAAAGCGAATCAAGTACTTAAAGATGATCTGAAAAAATACCGCTACAACAAGCTTGTCATTACATATCAGGTTAAGAAGAAAGTTGAAAAAACTTCAGAAGTTAATCCTGTTGTTCAAGGGCCTGTAGTTGAGGAAGAAGTGAACATTCCAAGTGAGGAAAATAAGTCATTTGTAATGTCAAAGCCACATATAACTTGTTTCTACCCTCGTCTTAAACACGAAACTTACCGTTCTCCGAAACAAATGAGGGAGCAAGCTTGGAAAGAGTTTCAAGACTACTTAGGCTCAATTAGTCTTGGTGGTAGCCCAAGTGGTGGCGGCAGTGGTGGTAATGGCAAAAAGGGAAGCGTTGCCTGCCCAGTTTTCTAACCTTCCGGCGCGTAAATCTCATACTGTTCAGCATGGTAGTTATTATCAGCTCGTACTAGAAGTGTTTTATTAAACTGCTCTTCGAGCATTTCAATAATTCCAAATTCTTCAGAGGATAATTTGGCACATACTTCAGGGTGAGCAAAAATAGTAATTTTAGATAGTGTGGAACGTTTCATGACCTTTTGAAGTTCACGAATAACTTCAAAGCTCACCGTTTCAACTGACTTCACTCTCCCCACACCTTCACAGTATGGACAGGCCTCGCACATAATCCGCACTAAGGTGTCACGGGTACGCTTACGAGTCATTTCAACCAGTCCAAGGCCCGAAATAGGAAGCACATTGGTTTTAGATCGGTCTTTTTTTAAAGCTTCAAGTAGTGATGTATAAACCTGCGT
>JBILYY010000260.1:0-3279 GCA_044377495.1 Bacteriovoracaceae bacterium
TTTTGTCCACAAAG
Organism: Bacteriovoracaceae bacterium; assembly: GCA_044377495.1. GTDB lineage: Bacteria > Bdellovibrionota > Bacteriovoracia > Bacteriovoracales > Bacteriovoracaceae > Peredibacter. The sequence continues at coordinate 15 of JBILYY010000260.1, forward strand.
TATGTTCATAAGCTGTCCTTAAGGCCGGAGCTAAAAGATAATTATCATTTCGATAAATTTCAGGCCTTCGATTTAAATAGCGAGAATAATTAAATTTAAATTCAGGAGAAACGCTGATGAAGTTTTTATGATAAAGAGTGTAGCGGGCCATTAAGTCTGTTCTAATAAATGAAGATTTTTTCTTTGACTCAGAAACATTTTGCTCTGTTGGAGAAAAGACCACGTTTGAGTCAACTCCTGACTCAAGTGCTAATCGCGCAAAATAAGGAGGAATCAGAGTTGCCCTGCCATTTCTCAATTTAAAAAGAATAAGATTGTACTTCTTTTGAAGCGAAGTTATTTTCTCTTTAATTAGAGGGGCCAGACTTGAATCCTTATCCAGATTATAGGCCATTTTATATTGGGGAATTACTTCACTTTCGACTTTGAGGAAAGCATTTGCGTGCTCTTCCACTTGCTCAAGATAGATATCCCCAATTTGCATTTCAGCGGCTTGTCTTACATCTTGCCATTCACTTACACTCAGCTTGTGTAGGGCCTTGTAAAAAGTAATTGCCCTTTCTTTTTCGCCCAGCTCTTTGGTTATGTAAGCAATGTAATATAGTGAAACACCACGTTTGAAATTATTTTTTAAGGATTCTGCGAATTGAATTCTGGCCTCTTCAAGCTTATCAGAGGCAAATAAGGCCTGGCCATATTCATAGTGGAGACTCGGCTGGGAGAAGTCCAGGCCAAGTGCTTTATCAAAGTTTTCAATTGCTTCCTGGAAATTTTGTAAACGATTAAAACAAATTGCTTTCCAGTATGCAGCACGGCCGAGTATGGTTAATCGCTTTTCATTTGTACTTATTATTTGATTGAGTTCTTCAATCGCACCACGATATTTACCCTTCTCGAATAAATCTGAAGTTTCTTTGAATAATGAATTGTTCGGAATATTGGGGACATCAGTGATTGATTCTTGGCCGAATACCAGTGAGCAAAATACTAAAGTGAGGATGGCCATTAACAGCTTTATCTTCATTTTCAAGTCGATGAGCTGACAAGTATTTCTATGGGCATGCCAGTCCTGTACAAATATTTAAGATTCTCTCTCTTGGACCTGTGAACTGTTGAGCAGCATCGTTTACATTGGTAACGCCACCAGATGAATTAAAACGAGAGGGGTCATTGGGAGAAATTGTGGGACCATTCTTTTCCAGATTTGTCTGAGTATTTGTGGAAACGCTGCCTATTGGAGGACTGCTTATTTCAATTTTTACCGGAGATGGTTTAGCGATTTCAATTGTTTTCTTCTCACCACTCTCACTTATCACTATGGCCATCATCTTTCCGTCATTGGTAATAATAATGTCCTTAGGAGGCAGATATGATCCATCTTCTGCTACCATGCCACTTTCTGGGCCAGGAATATAAGAGTTCGTATTCGCGTCGAAGACGCTGTCTTTGCCAGGTGGGATAATGATCCCTGAATCAATATGGATGAAAGATCCATTTGCTGGTTTAATCTTTGCACCAGACACATATCCATCTGGATCACTTGAAGTCTGATCTGAGCTTGATTGAGCACTGGACGATGACTCTGAGGGAGTGCCAACTTCATTACTAACAACTTTTCCGTCAAGACCATTTGGGACAACTGACTTTGTTGTCTCTTCGCTTTTAGAGCTACTTGGTGATCTTTCAAAGCTGTCGTTTTTTTCGAGAATTTCAAGTTGAAGATTATTGAGCTTTGCAGGCACGGTAGGTTCAGCTTTATTCTGTTCTACAACTGAAAATTCTCCCGGATGAATTCTTACTCCTTGTTGGATCGCTTGTTCTAACTTATCAGAATTAAATCCTTGAGTAGTCTCCAGTTTATTCATCGCAATTTCCCCTTCAAAGAGAACTGTCGATGTATTTTTTCCATCTTGAGAAATAGAAATCATGAAGTCAGTACCACGAACACCGATCACCGCATTTGGGGTTGTTATAAAGAGCTTGGATTTTCCTTTACTGATATTCAGATAATCTTTGGTTACTTGTGATCGAACTTTTCCTTTAACTAAATCAATCAGTCCCGGTTCTTCGCCTGAAAAGTGTTCAATCTTTATTTCGGAGCTAGGCCCGATGTTTATTTGAGATTTATCGATAAAAATAATTTTTACAAAACTCTTATCTGCCGTTTTAACCACAGATCCTTCTTCTATCCAGTCATTAACATTTAATCTTACAGATTTTCCTGAGTAGGTGGTGGACACATCCCCTCGAATAATCTTAACAGTCGCAATCTTTTTTGACTGAGAAAATGCCAGGGAACTGGCCAAGATTAGAAAAATTAAAAGGATTGATTTGATGGGAAAGCCCTAAGTTAATATTAAGTCTCATCAGAATTGTACGCTTGTCTTAAAGCGGCCGGTAGTAGAGTGTTTAAAAGCAAGATTTTCCGCATTCTGACTGTTGTCGTCGGGTATGCTAAAACATTTTTATAGCGAAATAAAATGTAGACGCATTAACCACAGGATTTACAGATGCACTACAGGCATTGAACTTCATTGAAGCACCCACGACTAATTTTACTTTAGTTCCGACGACATAACTTTTAGATCTGTGGGCCGAGTCTGTTAAATTTTCGTATGTCCATGTTGAACCACCGTCAGTCGATACTGCTAATCTAACAGCATATCCGCTACTTTCAACAGTTGAAACCATGTCCTTAGCTTCAAACTCAACTCTATATGGCCCTGTTAAAGGAATTGTGTACACACCAGTTGTCGTATTAAAATTTCCATCATTAACAGTTGAGGAAAAGCCAGAAAGATCTTCAAAGGTTGCTCCGGTAAAGTGCCAGATTGAATTACAGTTAATAAGAGAATAATTCGCGGTAAGACCTGAATGAAACCCAGTATCCAACTTATCAACTCTACTCTTTAAAGCCGCAAAGTTTGCGTTCACATCAGTAGATGAAATAGTTGTGCCTGCGCTAAAACTAGTAATTGTAACACCCGCATATGTCATTGCAGACATAATACCGAGTCCTAAAGCAAGTCCTTGAAGAAACCGGGTTCTTTGCTTGATCATTGTTATTCCATTTTTAAGACTTACATTCATATTATGTTCCCCATTTGGCCTGATCCCAAATTGCTTGATCCCAGGTAGACGTTTTTCCAGATATTAATTCAGCATAAGGATTACCAGCGCAATTAGCTGCATTGGCAGTTATATCTATCTTAAGTGTTGAGGCCGTTAAATTCACTCCCACGGCACCTCCGCAGTTTGTCATGCC
>JBILYY010000132.1:0-9460 GCA_044377495.1 Bacteriovoracaceae bacterium
AAAGAATATGAACTTGAATTATTTCAAATCCAGGAAGATCAAGTATTTTCTAGAGGAAAATTTAAAACCTCAAATCCGAATTGGTCTTATGCAGTTCCTCCTGGAAAGTACTCATTAAAGATCAGATCAATTGATGATCGTGGAGTACCAGGAGACTGGAGCGAGGAGATTGATCTGAAGGTTAAGATTGTTAATCCAATCATGAATCGCCCTGCCAAGGGAGAGAAAATCATAGAGGCACTCGTTGGACTTGAATGGAATGAGGTACCTGAGGCGACTTCTTACCACGTAATTGTCAGAGATGCTAAGAAAGCAGTTGTGTATGACGCCTCAACTTCGTTGAATAAAGAGAATGTCTATCTAAAAGATTTAGGGGCCTATTCTTTCGCCGTTTTCGCTTATGGCGCCGGCGATGAAAAGATTTCGTCAAATGAATGGCCTGAATCTATTTTTAGAAATTTTGAGCGCGTAGGAGGAGAACTTGATGCCCCCGAGGTCAAAGTCAATATTTCCAACCTAGTTGTTCTCGATTGGCAAAAAATAGAAAATGCCGATAATTTTGAGATCGATGTGTTACCACCTCAAGGACCAGGCGCCAAAAACCTTCGTATTATGGTCCAAGAAAACAAGTACGTTTTTCCAAGAGAAGACTTAAGAGATGGAGTCACAACGATCATGATAAAGGCTTTGGCACCTGGTTATCAAGATTCTCCAAAGACTATTGTTAAAATCGTAAAAAATGATGATTCAGTATCAACTCAGGAAGTGACTTCAGGAAAGTCGGCCTCAATAAAAAAAACGCTGACTCAACTCTTTTGGAGGCATCAGTTTTTCTATGCCGCCTCCTTTGCCAAATTTGAATATTCTAGTGAAAACTTACAAACCGACACGAACCTCGAGCAGAGTAATCTTACTGGAATGGGATTAAGTTTAGATTGGCTGTTTCAAAACAGACCACAAAGTTACGTCCATAAAGTTGAAACCTCTGCCTTGAGATTAACTTCTGGAAGTCAGACCGGTTTTCAGAGTCGCCTGGCCTACAATTTTATTTTCCCACTTGTGACCGAGTCTAAGAGCTGGTCCTTTGGAGTTGGGGCGTCGTATTTAGGACTTCCATCCTTTTTTGGAGACCGCCTAGATGGTAGTGTTTCTTCTAATCAGTCATCAAGCATAGGCCCTGAAGTGAGTCTGGGTATCGTTGATCCACTCACTGCATCTTGGCATTTTTATGCCAATTTAACCTATGCCTACCATCCGATCATGCTTTCGTCGACCGAATCCAGTCCTGATCCTTTCTCATGGCTTCGCGCTCAGCTGAGATTTCTAAAGTACACTTCCACTCGTACTGCATTTTTTATCGGAGCAGAGTATCAGCGTTGTACTCAAACATTTGAAGAAAATGAATCTAGTCTAAGTGGTTGGTCAGGAATACTAGGTCTCAAGCAAGGTTGGTAGGTAAAAGCATCCTTCTTAGACAATAAATGCCATAAAGAAATCTTTACTATCAGAATTTAAAAAATCTTCTAATAATTGTTACAGTTCGTAAAATGAAACAAGGAAAAAATGAAATTTTTTATAGCACTTTTATTTGCATTTTCTGCAACAGCTTCTCTCCACGCCTCAATTTTAGTTGAACCTCTTATTGGTTATAATTTAAATACTAAATTTGGTGATGGTGGTGGGAAGGGCATGGGGTATGGGGGCAAGCTGGGTTATCAAAGCGAAGGCGGCCTTCAGATCGGTGTTGATTATCTGAAAAGCTCCATCTCCATGAAGGATGATGATATTTACGACGCCAACGTCGATTTGACGGAGACCTCATTTTTTCTTGGATATAAGACAGATTTTTTTAAAATTTACGGTGGACTAATCTTTGGCGCCGAAGCCGAGACTAAATTGATTGATGGCCAAAAACTTACTTTCGAAAATGGTGGTGGCCAGAAGATCGGTTTGGGTTTTACCGGACTCAAGTATATTCATATCAATCTTGAATACAGGACAGGAAAATTTGATCAGATAAAACTCAGCGGTGAAGATGTAGGTTCTGATAAATATAGTGCAGTTATGTTATCTCTTTCGATACCTCTAACTCTTTAATTAGTTTTAATTAAAATGCAGTTAATTAGGAATAATTTTTATCCTGCAAAATTTTATTCATCTCTCCATCCCTGAGCTTATAGCTGTAAATCTTCGAGACTTAAAAATCCGCCTATTTTTTAAAAATCATCTATGAGCTTCCAATTAAATGATTCAATGTAGGCATTAGCAATAGGCTTTCAAGGGGCGACTCAATAGAATTTTTATCCTGATGAGTACGCCCAATTCCCAAAGTCTTAGGCAATCAGTTTTTCTTTTCTTTTTAAATATTCATCTTCAGAAATAGCACCCTTCATCTTTAAATCATGGAGTTTTGAAAGCTGATCCAGATTTTTTGATTCTTCGTCCGAATGATCAATAAAGGCCGCATTATATTTTAAATCAAATTCGTTACTACTCATCGTTGCTAGCATAACAAATTCAATAAATGAGATAAATCCAGGCACAAGGGTAATTGCAAAAATACTATACAGTATTCCTTTCCCCGTGTTTCCTAAATAATAGTGGTGGGCCCCAATCCCCCCAAGAAAAAAGCAAAGAAGCGTAGTCGTTGACTTGTTTTTCATAAAATAATCCCTCCGTCTTTCTTTGATCGTGAAAAATATGCCATAAGTTGAATAAAGAAATCTTTATTATCGATAGTTTCAATGGGGATCGATAATGATTTCATCACATTTCATAAAAGGAAGTATTTCATGGAAGCAGTAGCGATTAGGACCCCCAAAATTAAATTACAAAAGAATGACGTCGTTTTCGATGGTGGAGCAGGGGATTTCCTTGTGACTGGTATTCTTGCTTTTCTGGTAACAGTTTGCACTTTTGGAATCTGCTACCCTTGGGCACTCGTCATGAAAGAGAGATGGGTTATTGAGCACACACTTATTGACGGGAAGAGGCTTAAGTTCGAAGGATCAGCAGTGGGCCTCTTTGGTAACTGGATCAAGTGGTTCTTTCTTTGTTGCATCACTTTTGGGATCTATTCTTTCTGGGTTATTCCAGCAATTCAAAAGTGGAAATCTGAAAATACTTTTTTTGCCTAGGCCATGCAAAAGACTGACGAGGGCAATCAGAAACAAGGATGCTTAATTTGCTAAAAAATATTAATTCTACTTATATTTATGAGGTTATATGAAAGTCTATTTATTAATTCTGGCGATTTCTTTTGCATCTTGTGCCTCTATGAAGGGTGACGTTAACGGTTACTCTGGAAATGAAAGGATAAAAAAACTTTCTTCTTTAGAGGGTAAATCCCTTCAAGAGGTAAAGGCAATTCTTGGTGAGCCTGTGGCAGAAGGAATTTGCCGTGAATGTGGCGCTGAAGAAGTTATGCAACTCGTCTATTTAAATAAAACAATTCCACGTTATTCTTTTGCTCTGAGCATGGCAAACAAATCAGAACTAGGCTGTTTCATTATTGATCTTCGAAAAAGAAATTCGGATGACTTCAGGTATCAGTCATCATTTATGGATCAAATGGGATGCGCTGGAGAATACGGAACTATTAATAGAATAAGAAAATATGGTCTTAATTAACATATAAATAAAGAAGGGAGTCTTTAATGAAGTTTGTGCATTTTTTTGCAGCATCTTTGTTCATTTCTTCAGCTTTTGCTCAGACAAAAACCAACATCACTTTTGATGTTGGTTTTTGTAAATCAAGAGGAAAACTTTAATACCAATTTTGTCGTTGGTAGTTATAAAGATCATAGTGATTAAGAGAGTGACAATGAATATAAATTTTCAACTTTATTTTGTTTAATTTAATATTCTCGTTTAAATCGTAATCGATCCATTTATAAAAACAATGCTTTTACAAAGGGCCTGAAATGAAATTCGTTCTATTACCTCTCATTGTTATTTTGTCTTCTTGTGACCACAGTAGTGATAAACTAGTCAGAGAACACCTTGATAAATCAATGAACATTCCTACGAGCAATCTAGAAGTCGTTAAAATCGAATTTGGTGAGGAGGTCTTTTCAACGCCTGATCAGAAGAAGACTTTAATGGTCTTTGGCCTAAAAGATACCCATGGCTTTCCCATTACGGTCACCTTTAAAGCAAAAGAAAATTGCGTAGCTATTGCAGAAGCAATAAAAAATGATGTCCTATTCAAAGAGAAGAAAGTTTCTTGTCGGTCTGTAAAACTTGGAGAGATGCCTAACCTGAAGTTTGTCCATAGCTATAAGGACATGGGATTTAAACAGATTCCTATGTATGAAAACGGAAAGCGAATCAAGGCAGGGGAAACTTTTTCGGCCCGTGGGGAGCTAGTCCATATGACAACTTTAAAAGATGAAAAGAAATCGGGTACTATGTTTTTGGGATTAAACTAGAACATCTCACAAGTGATCCATTTCAATATTGATGTATGTTTTTTAGCATTGACCAGGCCTTGGCAGGGCAATGCTAAAATGTCACAAGTAATACGACATCGAAAAGAAAAATCCCTACGTCCTCGTTGCATGCTGGCCTTTTACTGAAAGACTTACTATGTTGGCGGATTTTACTCTTTCCGTTTTTACCGAATCCGGTCCAAAATAATAATCATAGGCATCGTTCACTCTGCAATTTGTAAATGCCGTCCCATAAAGAATTCTTTACTCACTATTTTAATCATTTTTTTCGATAACAAAAACGAGAGATCAAACATTGGAGTTTGGAATGAAAAATAGAAAAAGTATTTTATCAATGTTACCGGTTTTGTTTGTGGTTATTGGATGTAATGGTGGAGGTGGCGGCTCTTCATCCAGTGTTAGCGGTGGTGCAGCAAATACAGGGGCAACTAGTAATCACCTTCCTAGTTCCGTAGGAGCGATTAGTGGAGTTTTGGTTGATTCTGCTATTATCGGCTTAGATTATTCCACTGGCACGACAAATGCTCAAACTGGCGCCGGGGGATCATTTACTTGTAATGCTGGTGAAGATATTACTTTTAAACTTGGCTCTATCGTTATCGGTAAATCTCCCTGTCTTCCTGTCATTACCCCAATTGAGCTGGCCACCTTAGGTGCCATAAGAGCTAATGGAGTCACTTTCACAGGTTCCCAGGCAAATGAGCTAAATGAATCTCAAAATCATCGTTTAAAAAGACTTTCAATGTTTTTTCAAACTCTAGATTCAGACGGTGTCTTAGCAAATGGTATTACCCCTCACGTGGGGTCTGAAGTGATTCTTCAACAAATTTTAGATTCTGAAAGTACAACTCTTGCGGAAGCATTAAATGAAGGCGCCGTTGACAGTGACTGGGATGATGCTCTGGCAGAATTTGTTTCGGACTCTTCACCAGGGCACGTTGCCGCTTCGGCTTTAAATTCTATTTCGCATTTAACATCTACCTTGTCAGCGCAGACGGCTTGCGTGGTTGGAGACGTATCTAATTCTGCTTCCGTTTTTGGATATGCACCAAACTGTATCGCTCTTACTTGTACTAGTGGATACACTGTTTCAAATGGGGCCTGTGTGAGTGATACGATTAGTTCTTTTTCAGAAGTCATTAGTGTTCTTGACGCTTATGCCACAACAAATGTGATTCGTAGAAATGCAAATGGTACTTCTGTCAACCCGTTGGCCTACATTGATAACTATATGGAAATGATTGTCGGATATAGTAGCGGAAATAGTGCTTGTAATCCATCAACTACATTGTCAATTCCGAACACAACGGGACAAAACCTTGGAAGCTTCTGGTTAATCACTTCTTATCAGGCCCTATATGAAGACATTTTAGGTGAATCCAGCGGTGTAAAGGGACGAGCTACAAACAACTTTTTAACAGCACCTGGAGTCGGTTATGAAGCTGGTCGCCGTTGTGCTGAGACTATCGCAAATGTTATTGTTAAAGGTGGCGTTTTATCAAATGAAGAAAAAGCAGTTTTACTTGGTCTAATTGGTGCTTCTAGTGATACCAATTTTGCTTTAAGCTCTGATGGTAGTGGACTTTCGACCGACGAGCTTGCGATTCTTGATCTTCTTATCAATCATTACAACATTCCATAGTCACCATTCAAATGAAGCCTCACTTAAAGTGGGGCTTCATTTTTGAAGTCTTTACAAATAATATGACATAGACAAGAAAAATGCATAGGCCCTCGTTGCATGCTGGCCCTGTACTGAAGGACTTACCGTATTGGTGGTTTCTACTCTTTCTGTTTTTCCTGAACGTGATCCAAAATAATACTCATAGGCCGCATCGACCCTGAAATTTGTAAATGCCTTTCCAAGTCCCGCATAGAAATGCTGATAATTCCCAGGAGCTGCAAATGTCGGTCCGGCATAATCTTTATTTGTGACGGGTAAAGTAATTGAATAACCTCCGCCAAGAATCCATGAATCAATTGAAGTATTCGTCCAGCCGAATTTAAAGTCCTGCATATCGTGCCAATTGAGATTCACGTCCGAGACGGCGGTGGTTGTATTGTCTACTGGGTTTGTTAGTTTCCCGTCGATCGCGAGTTTTTTATTATGAGAATACTCTGTCCAGGTATATTCAAAGTGGGCCGTATTGTTCTGGCTTATCTTTCTAAACCCAGAAATTGTCCAGGCCTCAGGAATTGAACTTGAAATCGTCGTTTGATTTCCCGTCATTTGGTTTACTTGTCCGGCGGTGGCACCCGATACGGCCGCACCACTTGCAGAATAGACAATCTCACCAGATCCCTTCGTTTTTAAATCAAAGCTTACCTGGCTTCGGTAGGTGAGTGCGAGACCAGTTTTTTCATCATCTGAGAGATACTTCGCACCTAAAAGGTAGGAGCCAAGTGAGTAACCTTTAAGGTCATCAAATTCGCCTTTGGAAATGGCCAAAACTGTACCATCAGGAATTCCGAATCCACCCAAACCTTTCGCCTGACTGACTTGTAATTGAGAGAACCCACCACTTGCGTAGTGCTGTCTAAGAGTTCCTCCCAGACTTAAATTGCTATTTATTTTTCTTGCATAGCCTAGTCCCAGTTCCAAGACACTTAATCTGCCAAAGACGTCAGGTTTATAATTATCGAAATCCGCACCTTGGGACGAGAGATCTACTTTATTAAATCCCACATCAAGGCCACCAATAGAATAAATCCCAATTCCTATGGATTGTTTCTCATCAAGCTTATGAGCATACATCACCCCTAATGGAGTTACGGGGCCACTGAAAGTCTTAACTATTTTATTGTTTTCAACGATAGGGGATTCTGTGGTGCCCGAAGCAGCACTTATACCAAAATTAAACTCTTTTTTTTGTTCAGATATCAAAGCTGCGGGATTAAACAGCAGCGCCTCGGCTCCATTGACCGCCGATGCATACGCCCCACCGTGTTGGGCCGCTCGAGCAGACCATAAAACGGGCTTTTCAAATCCACCGGCCGCATAAGTTAATGCTGAAAAAATAAGAATAAAAAATGGCATTATCATCAAAGACTGACTGCCTGATCTTTGAGCACTAATTCAATGCCCTTAGATTTTATGAACTGAATTTCATATTCCCATTCGGGGAATTTGTTACGTAGATTTGAAAGGTGAGTATTGAGAGTGGTTGGAAGAACTTTTTGGTCTGGCCAAACTTCCTGGTTAATCTCTTCTCTGGTTGAAAGCTTAGGGAATTCGCGCATGAGAAATTTCATAATTCTCATTTCTGTAAGAGTCAGCTCCATCTTTTCATTAGCATAGTACGCCTTAAGTTCTGAGGTATTAACTTTAACGTTACCAAGTCTGAAGAGATGACGATTCTTTTTGAAGAATTCAATTTTATTAGTAATTCTCGAGATCATTTCGTCTTTACTCATCGTTCTCGTTAAATAATCCTGGGCCCCAATATTTATTGCATTCAGTTTGCCTTCTTCACTACTTGTTCCTGAAATAAAGATTATTGGACATCCATTGTAATGAGGGTCTGCTTTGATCACGTCGTATAACTCTACTCCGCCCATAACCGGCATAATAAGATCGATTAAAATAGCACAGGTATCGCCTTGCAGTGCCTCTTTAAAATGATGTGGATTCTGTAGACATTTTAGCAAAAAACTAAATTCAAAGTTCTTACTATAAAGCTTGAGATTTGACTCATCGTCATCGAAGAAAAAGACCTTTGGCAATGTTATCATAACATTACATTATAAAGATTTCTTTATTCCGCATAGAATAAAGAAGGTGATTTGAGAAATAATTTACGATTTGGCGATTATCTTTAGGTCAAGTCTCTAAGTTGCCTAACACCTAAAGGTAATCAGAAAGGATGTCTTATTCTCAATGGAAGATGCCTTTATTTTTCCATCATGCGCTTCAACAATACTTTTTGAGAGAGCAAGACCTAGACCTTTATTAACTCCACTTTTTTTTGTCGTAAAATGTGGTTCAAATATTCTATCCATATCTTTGGGAGGTATGAAACTGTTTGTATTAGTAATAATCAGATGAAGATTCTGGCCTATATATTCCAGATTAACTCGAATCTCACTGGTCTCATCTTTTCTGAAACCTATTGCCTCAATGGCATTCACAACATGATTTTTTAAGAGTTGGTACAAAAGAGATTTATTTCCATAAAATCTTCCTTTGAGACCAGAAAAATCATACTTAATATTCATAGAATTAAGGTAGGAATTAAAATCAAGAGATAGGTTTTCACTAACCTCGCTCCAATCAAAGTTGGTGAACGTCTTTGATAATGATTTTGGATCATTTATTAGAATTTCGACACTATTCACTATTGCTGAAATCTTCTGGGAATCTCTCCTTATATCCTGGAGAATGTCTTCAGTCAGTCCAGCTTCAGCATTGGCCACAACTCTACCCAGAGGGTTTTTTATTTCATGCATCAAAAAAGAGCTTTGTTTTCCAATCAGCGCAAACTTTTCATTCAGTTCATTGATAGTTGCTTGTTGTCTTGTTATCAAAAAATGAAGAAAAGCCCCAATAGTAAAAAGAATGCTCGAAACAGTTAAAGAATGAGGAGCGTAGGATTGGCCTGTGCCAACAAATAGAGGTTCTTTTGCCATGCTGTGGCCCGCTATCAATAAGATCAGCCCAATTATATTAAGAATAACATACCTAGTAGTGGTAGTTCGCATTCCGAGTGAAAGGACGAAAAAGGCTTCAATAAAAGAGAAGGAATATGTCATGTCCAAATATGCCATACCGTAAAATGAATATCCAAAAAAAAGCAGACCATAGACGTCTTGTTGAAGTAGGCTTACTTTCTTTTTGTGAAACGAATAAGCGCCTAAAAGAAAGTAGCTTCCAATAGTAATTCCCTTCACTAGAATATAGTCCAAAGATGTGTTGTCTACTTTGAGGGCGCTACTATCCCAAAATAGGACTAAGACCATCATGGCAGCTGTAGTCCAGCAAAAAATGATGAAGTTCTTATATTGATTCATTT
>JBILYY010000025.1:0-28521 GCA_044377495.1 Bacteriovoracaceae bacterium
ATCCACCATGAAGTTTACACATGGTCATTGTGATTGCAGCAGTAAGTGTTGTTTTACCGTGATCGACGTGACCGATAGTACCGATGTTTACATGCGGCTTACTACGATCGAATTTTTCCTTAGCCATGGAGGTCTCCTTACAATGGTTATGGTGTAACTATGATATCTATGTTTTTAACTGGTAGAGTATGCTCTACCTTTTATCACCCTGACAATAAAAAAAACTTACCCCTATCAGAGGGAAGTGGAGCTCGCACCGAGAATCGAACTCGGGACCCCTTCCTTACCAAGGAAGTACTCTACCGCTGAGCCATGCGAGCATTATTCTTGGGAATAAAGTAGATCCGGTTCCAAAACTCCATTTCTAAAAAATGGAGCGGGCGAAGAGGCTCGAACTCTCGACTTCCAGCTTGGAAGGCTGGCGCTCTACCAACTGAGCTACACCCGCATCAAAAAAACTTCATCCAAATAACGCCCACTATAAAAATGGTGGCGTGGGATTGATTCGAACAATCGAAGGCTAACGCCGGCAGATTTACAGTCTGCTCCCTTTGGCCACTCGGGAACCACGCCATTTAAATGGAGCTGCTCACAGGAGTCGAACCTGCGACCTACGGTTTACAAAACCGTTGCTCTACCAACTGAGCTAGAGCAGCCCATAACATCAACGTTAATCAATGAGTATGAATTTATAAATGGATAGGCCTTGGAAATCAAGCTATTTCAGATCAAAGACCGAAACATTTTTCCATGGCGATTGCCGCAGCCGAAGCAACGTTCAATGACTTTATCTCTCCTTGAGAGGGAAGACTGAGATTTTTCTGCACAAGTCGCCCGACGGCGTTCGATAAACCGGTTTCTTCGGCACCCAACAGTAAACAAATTTTCTTTTGGGCCCGTAGGTCGGACTGCGTAAGATTTTCTGAAGAATGTTCAGATAATCCAACTGTCATATAACCAGCGTCATTTAATTGTCCAACGGCCTTACTAAGAGAACTAACACGAATTAAATTCACATATTCAGTCGCGCCGGACGCAATTCTGTAAAAAGATGGGGTTAATCCAAACGATTTTGAAGAAGGAATAAGCACACCGTTAATACCGTAAAAACAAGCTGATCTCAAAATGGCAGCACCATTATGAACATCAGTGATTTGATCTAGTGCCAATAGCTTTGAATTGGGACGTTTCAAAAATTCCTGGATCCCGTATGTTTCCAATGGAGAAGTTTGTAGGTAGATCCCACCTGGTACACGGAAGAATTCTACATCCATTTCCATGCACAAAAACTTAGCTGATTCCTGGAGCTCATGCCCCGCCAGAATTTGGATATCCACTTTCAAATTTCTAGGATTGATATTGTGCTTACGCTGAAGTTCCATCAAACCTTCATCGGTCGCAACAAGCCTCTGGTGCACACGCGACGTGTTTTTTAGAGCAGCCGCAATGCTATGAAGTCCAAATATTAATTCAAAATCTAGTTCCATTTGCCCAACTCTTGAAGTTTCTGTTTAACCGTAGCAGCTAATGCTTCTTTCGAGCATTTTAAAGTTTCACCGGTTTTACGAACTTTAACTTCAATCATTCCATCAACATTAAAGTCTCGCTCTCCGAGGATAATTCTTACTGGCAGGCCAATAAGATCGGCATCTTTAAACATACTGCCTGGGCCAAGTTGACGATCGTCAAATAGTATCTCATAACCGGCTTTTTTAAGGTCAGCATAAATATCTTCTACAACTTGTTTAGTTTCTGGAGTTTTTCCAATGTATCCCAAATAAATATCGTAAGGAGAAATAGAAGCAGGAAAAATGATCCCGTCTTTATCATTACTTTGTTCAATTGCCGAAGCAAGAACACGGGTAACACCAATTCCGTAACATCCCATAAGAGGTGTTACACCCTTACCCTGATCATTTAGAACAGTGACTTTCATCGACTTGGTGTATTTGTCACCAAGTTGGAAAATGTGGCCAACTTCAATGCCTTTTTTAAGCACAATCTGATCATCACCAATGAAGTCGCCTTCTTTAGTCATTCTCATATCAGCACGAAAGTTTTTTGGTTTTGTATCACGCGAGGGAACAAATCCTTTCAGGTGATGGTCTGGCTCGTTTGCGCCCACGATATAAGATGAGTTCATATCAATCGCTTCATCAAAGATAACCTTGAAACCTTCGGCTGTCGTTGAAGGACCCATGAAGCCTTTGATTAAACCAAGTTTATCTAATTCGCTCTGCTGAGCTGGACGAATATGTTCCGCGGAAACTTTGTTTTTAAATTTCACTTCATTGAGAGAATCATCTCCCAAAAGCATAACCATGAAATATTGATCTTTATTATTGATCAAAGCGTGCATGACCAAAGATTTTAAACTTTGTGTAATGGGAAATCCGTGGGCGGAACAAACTTCTTCACACGTTTTCTGATTTGGTGTCGCAAATTTCGTCAGCTCAGAAGCAGGCGCCAAAGTAATATTCTTACGCACGGTCATCGCTTTCTCAATGTTCGCCGCAAATCCAGTTTTAGGAACTGTCACCACGTAGTCTTCGCCGCTATCTGCAACGACTTGGAATTCGTGAGTTTTAGCGCCACCAGCCGCCATCGCACCACCGTCAGCTTCTACGATAATGAAGTCTAAACCGAGACGTTTGAAAATATTTTCATAGGCTACATACATCTCGTCATAAAATTTATCGAGTGAAGCTTTATCCATATGAAATGAATAACCATCTTTCATGGTGAACTCACGAGCGCGCATCAAACCGAAACGAGGACGAATTTCGTCACGAAACTTGGTATTTATTTGGTACAAACAAACAGGGAGTTGCTTATAAGAATTTACAGTACGGCGAAAAAGATCCGTTACTGTTTCTTCATTAGTGGGCGAAAAACAAATTTCTCTTTCTGCACGGTCTTTTACTCTCAGCATTTGGCCGCCCATGGCTTCCAAACGGCCCGTTTCCTGCCATAACTCAGCTGGAGTCATAACTGGCATTTGAATTTCAAAGCAATTTATCTTATCGAGTTCTTCTCGGATAATTTTTTCAATTTTCTTCAGGGATTTGAATGCCATTGGAAGATAGGTATATAACCCAGCTCCAGTTTTATACATCAGACCTGCTCTCATCATAAGTTGCTGAGAGACAATGTCGGCATCTGAAGGTGTTTCTTTTAAAGTTTGCCAAAAGCCTTGGGACAGTCGCATAAACCCTCGTTATTCAAAAAAACTCGCACTCATTAAGTCTTTAGTCTCAATGAAGATTTCGAGTGAGCAATTTTCTAGTTGTGCGCCCACTTCTACCATGGGTGAAGTATTCTTAACAGGGATGATTTCCATCTCAGTACCCATGTCTGGACCTGGACATTTTTTATAATCAAATTTAAACAAAACGACATTGATCGCATCCAAACCGATAATTTCACTCAGGACAGCTTCATCACCCAATGTGAATTCCATAAAAGAACCGCTCCTCTCCAATTGAGGTAATTGGAACGATTGGGTCAGTTTATATTTCTGTTTTTCCTCAAGATCACTCCAATCAGCTGCAAGAATATTGAATGATATAAGTAGAAGCCCTAAAAATAGACGCATTAATCCCTCCTTGGTAGTCCAAGAATGTTAACTGAAACAACATAGATTGGGAAATATCAGTGAGAAACTGTTATAAATTGTGGCAATTTATGAGCTTCACGCGCCTCAGCTTTGAGAGCGGAGGCAGTAACAATTTCATAGGCCGATGGTGTCTCAAGAAGTTTACGGCACAAAAGATTATGAAGGTTGTGACCAGACTTATAGGTCGTTATCTTTCCAGCAATTTCATAACCTAAAAGGCTGATGTCACCAATGGTATCCAGAATTTTATGACGAACGAATTCATTATGGAAACGAAGCCCTTCAGCATTCATCACTTTATAATCATCTAGCACAATTGCATTATCCAGGGATCCACCCTTAATCAAGCCTTTGCGTTTCAGCATATCAACATCTTTTGCAAAACCGAAGGTACGAGCGCGGGCAATATCATTAATAAAGTTCTCACATGAAAACTCAAAACCAAAACGCTGAGTTTTAATGGCCGGATGAGCAAAAACAATCGTTGAATCAATCAAAAGATTAGAGTGAGGCTCAAATTGGGCCCACTTACCATCTTTCTCAACCCTAACCGTATCTAGAATAACCAGGAATTTTTTTACTTTATTGAGGTTTTTGATGCCGGTTTCTTTAAGTAGGAAAACAAAAGATGCACCTGAGCCATCCATAATAGGAACCTCGGGGCCATCAATTTCAATCAAGACGTTATTAATACCCAAGCCGTAAAATGTTCCCAG
The DNA here is from genome assembly GCA_044377495.1 of Bacteriovoracaceae bacterium. Classification (GTDB taxonomy): domain Bacteria; phylum Bdellovibrionota; class Bacteriovoracia; order Bacteriovoracales; family Bacteriovoracaceae; genus Peredibacter. The sequence goes on from JBILYY010000025.1 coordinate 4,333, forward strand.
TAAGTGTTCCACTGTGTGAACAGCTTCTGCACCAGAGCCAAGAGTCGTGGCATTTTCAGTTGTTCCAACCGTTAGAGCATTCGCCTTCATAGGTTGTGCATTTGAAATATCAGTACGAATGAATTGAATACCGAAGTCAGTATCCTGGGGAATAAGCTTCATGGTAACTTTTTTACCTGAGTGGAGCCCGATTCCGGTCACTTTAACTTCTTTGGCCAGTGTTCGCTGATAAATCATTGATAACCTTATAAAAAGACGACTGTTGTCTATTATAAACGAATTTTATCAATTTGTGGTTAAGAAAATTGTGCTCTACGTATTAATGACCGACCTTGTTGATCGGATGATTCAAGTTTGCAATGTTAAATGGTCCCAGAAACACATTTCTAACTGATCTGTTGAAGTGCTTTTTCAGATAATACCCGACCTCGAGGTGTTCTTAAAATTAGCCCTTCTTTTAACAAATAAGGCTCATAAACTTCTTCTATAGTTTGCTTATCTTCTCCTAAAGTCGCAGCGAGTGCTTCGATCCCCACTGGTCCACCTTGATAATAATTCTTCATCACTGAAAGTATTTTACGGTCCATAGAATCAAGACCCAAATCATCAATATCTAGAAGTCTTAGGGCCGCCTCAACTTCTTTATATTCAACCTGCTTGGAATTATTAACTAAGGCAAAGTCTCTCACTCTCCGTAAAATTCTGTTCGCAATTCTTGGAGTTCCTCGGGAGCGTTTAGCAATTTGCATCTTTGCTTCTTCAGACATATTGAGGTTCATTTTCCGAGCGTTATTCATGAGGATTTTGGCCAGCATGTCTGGCTCATAAAAATCAAAATTTAAATGCGCCATAAAGCGATCACGCAACGGGTTTGATAATAATCCTGAGCGAGTGGTCGCCCCAATTAACGTGAATGGGGTCAAATCAATTTGCATGGTTCGCGCCGAAGCACCTTGGCCAATAAGAATATCCAGACGAAAATCTTCCATCGCTGAATAAAGAATTTCCTCAACCGTGATATGCATGCGATGAATTTCATCAATAAAAAGTACGTCTTTAGGTTTTAGATTCGTTAAAACGGCGGCGATATCACCCTTCTTTTCTATTGCTGGACCCGAAACCAAATGAAGTTCCGACCCTAGAGCTTTAGAAATAAGCATAGCAAGAGACGTCTTGCCTAGTCCTGGAGGTCCAGAAAGAAGCACGTGATCCATGGCGGTGTTTCTCATGATGGAAGACTTAACCATCAGATCAATATTATCTACAACTTTCTGCTGACCAATAAATTCCGAAAAGTTTTGTGGGCGTAGTTGAACTTCTTGTTCACGATCATTTTGAGTAAAATCACCAGCTACTATTCTATCGGCCATGAATTACCTTAACTCTTGAAGAATGATTTTCACTAAATCTTCGGGTTTAGCAGCAAACCCACTTTGTAAATGCTTCTGAATCATAGGGAGAACATCTTGGTCTTTAAAACCTAGTCCCTGACAAGCTGCCAGAGTTTCTCGCACAAGCATGGCATCCTGCTTATTTTCAGCTGAAACTTTAACACCTGCTTTAACAGGTTTTTCTTTAGTTGAGAAACCAATTTCAAGCTTAGAAATTTTATCTTTAAGCGACAGTATCATTTGCTCAGCACTTTTTTTGCCAACGCCTGGTGCAGATTTGAGCACGTCTACATTATCAAAAGTAATCGCTGTGATAATCTGTTGAATGCCTAGATGAGACAGTAATGAAAATGCCGATTTAGGCCCAATTCCATTTACATCTAGAAGCATTTCAAAAAACTTTTTATCATCTGCCGTTTCGAAGCCATAAAGATCTTGTGTGGTTTCACGGATAATATGGGAGATAAATAGGGCGACGTCACGGTTGGGTACCATCGGGGTCGATGTACTGACTTCATAGCCTACTCCTTGAGCGGTAAGAATAATAGATTTTTGAGAATCAGAATAAACAACCGTTCCAGAAATATAGCCAATCATACGACTTTATCCTTAATTTTATGGGCCAAAGCCGAAGCGAGACCATTTCCAAATTTCTTTGAAGAAGTTTTCTTCTTTTTGGGAATATTTATTTTTTGTACATTGTGATGGAGTAAATGGCAGAGGGCAATTGCAACTGCATCACTTTCATCGTGAGTTTTAAAATTAGTGAGCCCTAGATATTGCTGAAGTACTTTTTGAATCCCTTCTTTATCTGTATGCCCATGGCCAGTAACAGTTGATTTCACCAGATTGGGAGAATATTCAAAAATTTTCTGATGATATTTCTGAGTTAGGGCCGCAAGCATGGTTCCACGTGACTGCGCTAGCTTGATTAGTGCAGTTGGACTTTTTACAAAGATCAAAGACTCAAGCGCAATTTCATCAGGCGAGTGTTGGTCAATTAGCTTCAATGTCTGATCGTAAATGTCTTTTACCCGATGCAAGAATTCGTCATCGCTATTAAACTTTAAAATACCAGATGTTATGTAATTAATTTTTCGACCCTCTTGTTGCAGAAGGGCATAACCGGCGGTAACTGATCCTGGGTCGATGGCTAAAACAATCATGTACGGAAATTGTACAGGAGAAAAGAATGTGGCGTCTAGCCGAGAGAACGGCCTTTTAAATAATTTCCAACATAAAAGACAAAAGAACCAATAACTAGCTGGGCCAATTCGAATTTCCCGTAATCGCCATTTTTAAGTCCAGAAATAAGGCAGAGCCCTACGGCAATTAGTCCGAAAAGTTGCATGCCAAAACCTATATAGAATTTTGCTTTCATCTATCAACAGATACTGCACGAATATTAAATAAGAAAGGACTTTTTACAAATCCCCTACTATAGTTTTGCTATCTATATGACAGCAAAACTACTTCCGGCCCTTCCCTTAGTGGAACAGATGAAAATAGACTTAAAGTCTCGTTGTGAGGCCCTAAAAAGCCGCGGTACGATACCCGCAATGTGTGTAGTTCTCGTAGGCGATAATCCGGCAAGTTTGAGCTACATTAGAAATAAGCGAAAAATTTGCGAAGAAGTTGGCGCCACATTTAATTTATTGCAACTTCCTTGTGATATTTCTGAACAAGATTTTCTGAATCACATCGAAAAGTTAAATCTTGACCAAAAAATTCATGGAATTATTATTCAGCTTCCAGTTTCTGATCATTTAAAAAAGCTCAATCTATCTAATTTAGTTATTGCGACAAAAGATATTGATGGTTTTCACGGAATAAATACCCAAAGAATCTACACCGGAAGTACCAACCTCAAATTGCTGGTTCCGTGCACCCCTAAAGGAATTATTTATTTACTTCAGTATTACGGTGTTGAAATTGCAGGGAAACATGCAGTCGTAGTTGGACGCAGCTTAATCGTGGGAAAACCTCTTTCCATGTTGCTTTCGAATTTAAATGCCACTGTAACTCTTGCTCACTCGCAAACTCAAAATCTGGAAGAGATAACTAAGACTGCAGATATTCTAATCTCGGCCATTGGAAAAACTCACTTTATTCAAGCAAAACACTTAAACCCTGCCAAAAAAACCATTGTCATTGATGTGGGGATGAATACCTTAAATGGGAAACTTACTGGAGATGTCGCTCCAGATGTCTTACAAGTTGCGGGTGGAGTGACGCCAGTGCCAGGCGGGGTTGGACCAATGACTGTGGTCTCACTCATTGAAAATCTAATCTCTGCAACCGAAATTAAAATTAAAGGATAAATATGTCTGAGCTTCTTAGAACACACCTATATGACGAGCATGTAAAACTTGGCGGAAAAATCGTTCCCTTCGCTGGCTGGGAAATGCCAGTTCAGTATACATCTGTAAAAGACGAAGCATTGGCCGTAAGAAATAGCGTCGGCGTCTTTGATGTTTCACACATGGGCGAATTTTTTATTGAAGGCAAAGACGCTGAAGCCTTTGCTGATTATCTGGTTACCAACGATATTTTAAACGCTCCTACTGGAAAGGCTATCTACTCTCCTCTGTGTCGTGAAAACGGTACTGTTGTGGATGATTTAATTGTCTACAAGATTGCGCCAGGAAGAGTCATGATTTGTGTCAACGCATCCAACATTGAAAAAGATTTCGATTGGATGAAAACTAAGAAGACTGACTTTGATTGTAGTTTCACAAATCTTTCACATGTTTTCTCTCTACTTGCTCTTCAAGGTCCGAAAGCCTTTGAAACTTTAAAATCTTTCATAAATGAACTACCTGATTTGGAATATTATTCTGTTTTTGAAACTAGTATTGGTTCTCATCCGGTTATCCTTGCCCGAACTGGTTATACAGGCGAGGACGGCTTTGAGATTTTTGGGCATCACCAAACCATAAAAGATTTATGGAAGAATCTTATGGCCGTCGGTGTGACTCCATGTGGACTCGCCGCACGAGATGTTTTACGTCTAGAAGTTTGCTATCCCCTTTATGGGCATGAGCTCAATGATGAGGTCAATCCTTATGACGCAGGACTTGGTTGGACTGTAAAATCTCAGAAAACAAAATTTATTGGTAAAGATACACTTGAAAGCAAGCCGGCTAAATATAAACTAGTTAAGCTACTACTTGAGAAAGGAATTCCTCGTGAAGGATATGCTGTTCTCAATGCTAAAAATGAAGTGATTGGCCAAGTAACCAGCGGAACGATGTCGGTTGTTGTTAACAAAGGTATATGCCTGGCCCGAATTCAAATTGATAAAGTTCCAACTGATGAAGTATTTTCAATCGATATCCGAAATAAAGCCTATCCAGCCCAATTAGTAAAAAAACCATTTGTAACCGGAGGACATAAATAATGAGCACGAATATCCCAACAAATTTAAATTACACAAAAGAACATGAATGGACGCTAACTGAGGGCGACATCGTAACAATTGGAATTACTGACTTCGCCCAATCAGCATTGGGTGACATTGTTTTCTTGGAAGTTCCAGAAGTTGGAGCAGATCTTAAGGTTGGCGCAACTTTCGGCGTTGTTGAATCAATCAAATCTGTCAGTGATCTTTATTCACCAATTTCAGGTGAAGTTATAGCAAAAAATAACGATGTAGAAGCATCGCCAGAAAAAATTAATCAAGACGCTTACGGATCGTGGCTAATTAAAGTCAAGATGAAAGATAGTTCAGAAATAAATAAACTTTTATCGGCAGAGCAATATCAAGAGTTTTGTAACACCTCTCACTAATACCTAAACAGGAAGGCATCACATTAAAATTTAAAATTTTATTTGGCCTTCCTGCATTCTACAGTGTTCACAGAAATTCATCGTAAAAAATTTGCATTAAAATTAATTCTATCTTTACGAAAGGCCAAGTTTTATAGATACTGCGGCTCCACAGACTTTGAAGATTTTGAGGAATTTATTTAATGGAATCTATTCAGCTTTTAAATACTGCAATCATCAAAAGCAAAGAGAAAAAAGTAACTCAATCTTTTGAAGAAAGATTGAATCAAGTTTGTAATTCCCCCGTAATCGAAATTTTGAATAAAACTATTTCACAGTACGCTGAGACTCAAAAAATCTCTCGTGATCAAGCTGCCCTTCAGGTTGTTGAAGCTATACGCGAATTAGATTCTATATGGACTGATTACGTTGTAATGGAAGGCATTGATCGTTTAAAGAATCTTCTCAGAACACCGCCCAACTAAGATTTAACAACAAATCCCCAATCAATAGTGGCCTTGCCATTAACAAGCAATTCTTTTGGTGGGTTTGGAAACGGACCGGCCTGATTAAATGATTCGATTGCAGCGTCATCAAGCTCTTTTACTCCCGAAGCTCCAAGAATTTTCACGTGAACAATTTCGCCTTTTTCATTCAAGGTAACTTGAAGTGAAGTAATGAGATTATCACTGGCCGGTAAACGACGACCCGATCGAAAGATAGATTCAGCCTTTTCTTGAATACTTTTTCCCCAAAACTGCTCCAGCTTTTGGCGGATGCGATGATAGAAGCCATAAAATTTATATTCTACTGTGTTCAGATGCGTAAAATCACCCAAAGTTACTTCTTCTACGTAATCATTGGTTGCTGATAGGCCTTGAGCAAATGGATCACCATTTTTCATGCCTTTTACCGATTCACTTGCTGGAGAACGGGCCAATTTATGGGGTGTTGGGTCTCCCGAGGCTATTCCAAAATCTGAAAGCTTTAAATTTTTTAAATCAGCTTTCTTTTTTACCTCAGCAACTTTGGTTTGTGATTTCTGAGTCACACTTGAATCACCCTGGGCGGCGCGCTTAAAAGTATCAACATTCTTTGCCACTGTTTGGCGATCAAAGCTTCTGTCTTTTTCGCCCAAAAAAGCATCTTTCTTTTTATCAGTCGATTCTGAATCTTCGGATTGAACAATTTGTCTTTTTTGTGAAAGGGCCATTTCCTTTAGGGCTTCCTGGACCAGTCGTACCTTAATTGATTTAACAGATGGGGTGAAAGATGTCACAGATAAATGATCACGGATTTTAGTCGCCATAAGGGCAACATGAACAAAAAGAATTGCTCCCAAGAATATATAAAATTTTCGATTACCACGGGAGAGAGAATCCATTCTTGCCTCCATATAATAGTCTTTTCGGCATTTAGCAGGACATTCTTAAAGCTCTGGTGGAGCGGAGTATTTTGCCCTTTAATCCTGAGGAGGTGTGTCGGGAAGGTGGGGGAATGTCATTAGGATGGTGACTTGGGTATTATTGGCATAACAGTCATGGGCCCAAGCAGGGATGACATCAAATTTTAAAAAATCAAGGCCATAACAAAGGCGAATTTTATATGATAAATAATCGGAATTATGACTAAATTCATGAGAGGATGAATTAGAAATTAATGAGATGTGAGGGAAACTTCGTTTGTATTAATAATATAGTTCTCGTCCAATATATTTTTCCCAATTAAAAATTTTCTTTTTAACCTTGATCTATCAGCTAGATTAACATTCACGTAGTAAAACGAATCACCAATCCAAACTTTTTCGCGAATAAAATAGCGTAAATTAGAACCAAGGGCGCTTCGTACTTCATCTACTTTTACGATAGGCCGTACCAGCGTTTTATGAAATGAATTTTCATCAGTTGTTTCAAATTTTACGTACGAAACGGGACGACCATTTTCTAACCTTTTAAATGTTGAAATGTTTTTAGCGTGTATTGAAGACGACTCAGCACCAGAATCAATTTTTGCATAATATTGAAGATCCCTATCCTCTCCAATATGAACTTTTTCTAAATTACCGATCATTTTAGAATTCAAAGACGAAGGTGATCTTTCCGCCCCTGACGCTGGATGCTTATAAGGAATAACATAACCCAAAAGAGATATGCTTAATAACGACAAATATATAATGTGCACATGCCTTGATGTCATAAAACATATTCGGCGGTTTCACAAAAAATATTACTGATTCAAGAAATAGTCGTCATCTTCCATACTTGGAGGAGTTGCTCCTGATTGTTGATCGCCTTGCTCAAATGATTGTGGAGCTGAACTTGGATCAAAACCCTCCGCAAATGATTCTAAAAAACCATCTGCTGAACCGGGGCCAAGTGGTTTACCCGTTTCTTTATTTACTAATATGTTTGTTATCCCTTCAGGAACTTTAAACTCTGGAGAACCAAACTTATTAACAGCAGAGGACATATAATCAATCCACATAAGGAGTGCAGACCTTGCACCTGTTTCTCCGTGACCTAGTGACCTGTTATCATCAAAGCCTGCCCAGGCGCCAACTACAACATTAGATGAAAAACCCACAAATAAAGCATCTACATAATTATTTGTCGTTCCTGTTTTGCCACCTATGTTTACACCCAATGCCTTACCAGCTGCTGCGCCAGTCCCATATAAAGTGACGCCTCTTAAAAGATTGGTCATTATATAGGCGACTCTTGGATCCAAGACTTGTGTGGCATTTAAATTTGTGAGAAAAGGATTACCCGTTTTTTTTTCGACTTCGGCAGCCTGGTTTTCCTCTTTAGGAGCGGCCTCAACCTCAGATTGTGTCGGCCACGCTGGATCAGCTGCAGGGATAGTGTAGGACTTCCCACCTCTATCTCTGATTGATGTGATATGGTGAAGTCTCACTGCCCTTCCCCCGCTTGGAAAAATTGCATAGGCCTTAGTTAACTCAACCAAGCTAATTCCAAAAGAGCCTAAAGAAAGACTCATATCTTTTGGTAATTCCGTTTGCATATGAAACCGATTAACAAAACTATGGATTTTATCAACACCTAGGTCCTGTACTAAACGCACGGTTGGAATATTACGACTAACCTCAAGTGCATTTCTTAAAGTCATAGGCCCTTTAAAGTCTCCATCATAGTTACGTGGCTTCCAGCTTAAAGAATCATCAACTCCCCCAAGTGCCTGTGGGGTGTCCATCAATATAGATGAGGGGTTATATCCATTTTCTAAGCTTGCAGCATAGATAAATGGCTTAAACGCAGAGCCAGGCTGTCTTGATGATTGAATCACGCGGTTAAACTGTGATTTTTGAAAATCTACTCCCCCAACCATTGAAATAATTTCGCCGTTGGTAACATTCAAGGCAACAAGCGCACCCTCAACCTCTGGTTCTTGATCCAAAGCACCTTCTAGAAATTTATTTTTTGAAAGTAGATTCTTAATTGAAGGGTCTTTGAATTTCTTCAAAAAATCTGAATGGACTAATTGATCGGAACCTATCCCTTTTTTATGAATAGATACCAATATGACATCGCCTCTTTTAACAATCTTGGATGGTGTTTTCTGAGGTCCAAAATAAACTGCATTTTCTCCAAACTTTCTTTCATGTGCCCACGAAAAACCGACCTCCGGAATTATGACTCTCGCTCCTGCTATTTCGGCAAGAATTATTCTTTTTAGATCGTCCACTTCTAGAACCACAGCAGAATAGGTTTTGTTGATTTGTAAAAAATCACTAAATGAATCTGACTGAGCATTTCCTATCTCTATGACACTTTTAAATCTTTCATTTAATTTTGATTTTTCTTCTTCAAAGTAAGATAGATTCTTTTGAAGGGCATCTTCATCTTCATGAAATTCATAAATGTTTTTTCCCGACACATCAAACGTGAAGAATGATGACTGGTCACGCAAAATCTTCTTGCGTTGCTCAGTAATAAATTGAGTTATCTCAACATCATCTTTTAAGTTTCTTACTCCACCTTTAAAACCCTGTCTTTTATCTAGCTCTTTAACTCGCTCTTTAACTACTTTCTCTGCATTTTTCTGAAGGCTCCAGTCCATTGTTGTATTAACAGTAAAACCTTGTGTTAGAAATTCATCACTTCCAACTGATTTCATCACTTCTTGGAGAATCCAATCAGTAAAGTGTCCACCCTTTAACTCATTGGTAATTCTTATACGCATTTTAAGGTTTTCTTTGAGTCCGGACTGATACTCTTCTTCATTAATTTTCTTAGTATCGAACATTCTCCTTAAAACGTAATTCTGACGTACTTTCGCGTACTGAGGATTTACATATGGGGAATATCTACCAGGGGCAACTAAAAGACCTGCTACTAAAGCACACTCAGCAGGGGTAGCAGCTTCAAGAGTTTTATCAAAATAGCCTTTAAAAGCAGCTTTCACTCCATAGTAACCGCCGCCTAAATATACCTGATTAAGATAGAGAAAAAGAATTTCCTCTTTAGTAAACTTTTGTTCAATTTTGCGTGCCAACAATAGATCTTTTACTTTACGGGAAATTGTTCTTTCTTTTGTTAAAAGAAATGACTTTGCTACCTGCTGAGTAATTGTAGATCCGCCTTGGACAAGTCTACCCTCTCTTAAATTTACAATGAATGCACGCAAGATACCGACGTAATCAATGCCTTCATGGTTATAAAAGTTATCATCTTCAGCCGCTAAAAATGCATCCACTACTCTCTTAGGAATTTTATCAAAGGGAACTACGTCCCTAGTTTCATTTCCAATCTCTAATAAAACTTCATTATCACGAGACATAATCCTGGAATTCATTGGAGGGTTATAATCTTTAAGTGAATTAATTTGTGGTAAGTCATGTGAGATGAAAAAGAACATCCCAAATACGGCCATTATCCCCAAAAGGGCAAGGGCCGCTAGAACTGCGAGAGTTTTCACTAAACGTTTCAAGAACATTCCTTCGTTTGAACAGCTTTGATGAGTATTTTAAGGCTTTTTGAGCAGAATGAAAGAATTACTCTTTATAATCAATTTCTTTGAGGCTATCGCTCAGGATCTTAATTTTTTTTTCAGCACCTTCTAGGGTCTGACGACATTGCTTATAGAGTTCAATACCTTCTTCAAATTGGTTTAAACTTTCATTTAAACTCGTATCACCTGACTCAAGTTCTCGGACAATTTGTTCAAGTTTTTTAAGTGAGGCCTCAAAATCTGTGTCAGTTTTGCCGGTCATAAAGATCTCCGTTGTCGTTTTGACACTCATATCGTCCCATATGCACCCATCCTTCGACAAGGTATCGAGCACTTATAATACAATGGAGTAAATTGCCCTGCTAGGTTTCTGGCACAGGGGTTGCTAAAATTGCCTATGAGGGCATTTTTAGCCCACTCCATCAGGATGAAGGAGACAATGAGTAATATTTGGGTTCCATTATCGGGCCAATTGGCCCAGCAGCGAAAAGTTGAAACAATTGCTAACAATGTAGCGAATGCTAATACCGTTGGTTTTAAAAAAGATCAGCTTGTCTTTAAAGAACATCTAACTGCCTTCACACAAGGCGTACAAGATATAGATATACCTCGCAAAGAATTTTCTCCTGCAGATTTTTATCATACCCAAGGCGCAGAAAACGCCATGGTAGCAGTTGACGGAAATTTTACAATTCATGAACAAGGTCAATTTATTCCAACCAGTAATCCACTGGATGTTGCGCTTAAAGGCGAAGGATTTCTTGAGGTTCTTACTCCTACTGGAGTTAGGTTTACCAGAAAAGGAAATCTTTCAATAAATCGCGAGAGCGAACTTGTAACAGATCAAGGATTTAAAGTTTTAGGAGCTCTCGAGGTAACAGCTGAAACCCTTAGAGATCCAGCTTCAATAAATTCATTTCCAAAGCCAGAAGACCGTGTTGTTAAAATTCCAACAAATTCTAAGCTTACAGTCTCTTTGGATGGCGAACTACTTACTAAGGGTGGCTCTATTGGAAAACTTTCTATTGTCGAATTCACAGATAAGCATGCTCTTAAAAAAGAAGGGAATTCGCTCTTTATCACTCCAGATGAAGCAAACGTAATTAGAACTGATATTAAAACGACAGTAAATCAGGGTTTTCTCGAAGGCTCAAACGTAAATGCAATTGAAGAAATGTCAGACCTTATTCAAGCTCATCGCCATTTCGAATCAATTCAAAAAGCAATTAATGCATACGATAGCATTTCAGGGAAAGCTGCAAACGAAATTGGTAAATTTTAAGGAAGGGGATATTACATGATTCGCGCACTCCACACCGCGGCGACGGGAATGGCCGCCCAAGAATCAAACGTAAACACAATATCTAACAATATTGCCAACGTGAATACGACTGGTTTTAAAAAAGATAGAACAGAGTTTGATGATCTTTTGTATGAAACTGTACAAGAGGCAGGGGCGAAATCCTCTGCAAATTCTGAATATAATGTTGGCCTTCAAGTCGGGTCTGGAGCAAAAGTTTCTGCAACAAGAAAGATTCATTCTCAGGGTTCACCTCAGATGACTAATAACCCATATGACATAATGGTTAATGGTGAAGGTTTTTTAGGGATTATTGGTCCAACTGGTGAACTTAAATACACTAGAGATGGAAGCTTCAACGTTGACTCTCAAGGCAACATGGTAACTCGTGCTGGGCATAAAGTTTTTCCTGGAATCGTGGTTCCACCAAATATTATGAAAATTAGTATTTCTGAGAATGGAAATGTCGAAGCCTTTACCCGCGAATCGGTTGAACCAATTAATCTTGGACAGGTACCAATATTTACATTTGTGAACCCGGTTGGACTTCGTTCAGAAGGTGGAAACCTTATGGGAGCAACCGCTGGAAGTGGGCAAGCAATGCAAAACATTCCAGGCCAAAACGGTTCAGGAATGCTCATGCAAGGAGCAATTGAAACTTCAAACGTTAACGTAATGAACGAAATGACTGATTTGATTAAGGCGCAGCGTGCTTATGAAATGAATTCAAAAGTTATGGGCGTCGCAGATCAAATGTTACAAACCGTTAACAACATAAGATAAAATATGAAATATGCCATACTTTTTTTAACCCTCATCGTTCAATCGGCTTTCGCATGTGAGGTTGAACTTCCCTATCAAATGATTGTGTTTAGCAATGATAAGAGCGGGGAAAATGTATATAAGACTAAGGGCTGTAACTCCAATGTTACGGATGACCTTCACCAGATAGTAACAAGTCTTCAGGGCAGGATTGCATCTTATCAATTAAAAGAAATGATGAGTGTAAGAGGCCATAATTTAGAAATTATGCCTTTATCCATTGTTGTCCATCAATTTCGAGCAATGATACGTGATCAAATACCTTTGCCACTTGGCGTTCAGGTCAAGGCGACAGCATCCGTTAATATGCCGGGAATCTTACCACTCTCAGCAGGAGACAAGGTTGAGATAAGTTGTTCTGCTTGTCTTTACGGGATTCAACAGCCTTTAAATGTAACAATTTTAGGTTTTGATGGTACCAAGCAATCAGTATTAGCAACTGCTGATTTTAAAAAAATGGTAAAAGCTTATAGATTAACTTCTCCACTTGCTTCATTTAGTTCATTAAATGATTCTAATATTCTTAAAGAAGAATATATCGAATCAATACCTCATACAGATATCATTACTGATATGGATAGCTTGAAGTTCTACAAAACGAACAAGCCAATTAAAGCTGGTGAAATCTTAAAAGCTTCAGACTTAAATGCAATCAATCTAGTGCGTGCCGGCCTTAAAACTGACGTGGTTTTAGAAAACCAGATGGTACGTATTAAAACTCAGGGTATAAGTCGAAGCAACGGGACCATAGGTGAATTGGTTGAAGTCTACCATCCTCAAAAAAATAAAAAATATCTTGGTAAAGTTATTGATCTTAACAAAGTGTTAGTTGAACTATGAAAATTTTAATCCTCAGTTTTCTTTTTGTTTTCACTTCATGCTCCAACTACGTAAATAACATTCACCGACAAATTGATCGTGAAGATAAAGTGGCTCGAGGTGATACGAGACAAGGTATGCGTGAACATTATGCTCCTTATAAAAGTCGTTTTGATGTCAATGGCGACAAGCGTCCCATAAAAGATCCTCGTACTTTTTCTATGAGTGATGGCGGGCCATCAGGTCACTTAAAACCACCCGTCAAACGCGAATATCGTCCGCAACGTTACAAAGCAGATGACTTTGTAGACGCAGGCAGTGGGGGTAGCTTATGGGCCAATCAGGGAGCGAGTTCTTCACTTTTTACGTATCAAAATGATAAACACACTGGCGACATGGTCATCATTAATGTTTTAGAAAGCCTAAGAAATCAAATTTCATCTGAGTTGAAACGTGTATTTCCTGATCGGCCTAAAAAAGTTACCAATGCAGCAAAGAAAGACGATAAAAATCCGGCAGCTGCAGCTCCGGCAGCAACTGCCGCGGCCAAAGAAGACGAAATAGACATGAAAGTTTATGATAAGATTTCAGGAACAGTAATGGAGGAAATTAGTAAAGACTATATCCTTCTTCGCGGTAGAAAGGATGTTATTTTCAAAAAGGAAAAACAATCCATTGAAATCCAGGGTCTTGTTTCAAGAAAAGATATATTAGAAAATGATTACGTAAACTCGGACAGATTATTAGACTCCCGAGTCTTTATTATAAGGCAAAATCAATGAAAAGATTTCTCTCAATTGTTCTTTGCGCTCTTACTCTACCAGCAGTGGGCGCTTCCAGCCGTCTTAAGGACCTGGTAACAATCAAGGGTGTAAGAGAGAATCCTCTGGTGGGTTATGGACTTGTCATAGGTCTTAATGGATCAGGCGATGGCGGTGGCGAAATTACAAACACCTCGCTTAAGAAAATGTTCCAGACGCTAGGTTTAAATCCACAAAAAGAAGTGACTTCTAAAAATGTCGCGGCTGTAATCGTAACGGCGAAACTTCCTGCTTTCGGAAGAGTTGGACAGAAGTTAGATGTAACCATCTCCTCGATCGGCGATGCTACATCGCTAGCAGGTGGAACTCTTCTTGTAACACCTCTCAAGGGTGGTGATGGTCAGATTTATGCTGTGGCCAATGGAGCTCTTTCTATCGGTGGTTTAGATAAAGGGAAAAAACTTGCGACAACCGGTCGTATTCCTGACGGCGGAATCATTGAGAGAGAAATTGAAATGTCATTCAATGATAAAAAAGCTGTTCGTATGGCCTTAAACAATCCTGACTTCACAACAGCTGCCAGAATAGAAAAGACAATCAATCAAGAACTCGGTGGCAAATACGCGACAGCTGCTGATGCCACAACCATTGATGTGATCATTCCAACTTATTACGAACGTAAAGTAGTTGAGTTAATTGCTAATATTGAAAACTATAAAGTTATTTCCGACACTTTCGCTAAAATCGTCATTAATGAACGCACTGGAACTCTAGTTGCGGGCGGTGACATTGTTTTAAAAAAATCAGCAGTTAGTCATCGTGATATGGTCTTAGAAGTTAAAGGTGGCGATGAAAACTCAGGTAAAAGAGTCATTCAGGCCATGGAACAAACAGCTACTATCAATGACTTAGTGAAAGCTTTGAATGCTTTGGGTACGACTCCAGAAGATCTCATATCTATCTTCCAGGCCCTAAAGGCCAATGGTTCTCTTCTTGCTGAAATCGAACTTATCTAGTCTTTATGCGGGTGTCAAAAAGACACCCGGCCAATTTTTCCCTGTTAAGTTTTAACCTAACACTCCGACCCCAAAAAATGCTACACTTTTAGATAGAATCTCATCAGGATGATGGGGTTAAAAAACCAGGATGGTTCCGAGTGAAAGTCACTTCAGATTTCAAAACTCTACCCGCTCAAAAGCCAACAAGTCCCATCAAGCCATTTGAAGAAATTGCTGAAGGTATGGAAGCGAATTTTACATCCCACATGTTAGCTGAAATGAGAAAAGCGATTCCAAAAGAGACTCCGGATTCATCTCCAATGGAGTATTATAATTCTTTGCTTGATTACGAAAGAGCACAACTTATGGCAAAATCAGATAGCGGTTTGGGAGTGAAAAAAGTCATTCTCGATCAGATTGTGCCAGAACATATGAAGCATTATTTAAAAAACGCGCAAGCCACGGTGCCTAGTCAAGGAATGACGAAAGTATCCATGAAGGAGAATACAAATGAGTAGTATTGATACACGTTCAACTTTTTTCCCTAAGAGTCGTTCTGCTCAAGCTGAAACGGCCAAAGTGGGAACTCAAATTGATGTGGCCAATGGTAATTCTCCTGAACGCACAACAGAGATAATGGATAGAACTGGGGCTGATGCCAAAGTAAACATTGGAGACGGTGTAAAGGACTTTGCTAAAATTAAAAAAGCAGCAATGAACGCACCAGAGCCAGATAACTCAGAAAAGATTGCTCGTCTTAAAGCCCAAATTGCAGCTGGTTCGTACGAAGTGGATTATGACGGTCTTGCCGACAAAATCCTTACTTCAGAGTACTAAGGAGTCCAAGAAATGGATTTACGTCTAGATGAGAAAAAACTTTATTACCATAGCGCGGTGAGCGTCTGGGAAGGGTTTTGTCATCTTCATAAAGAGCTTTATGATCTTACTTGCGATGAGTACCTTACTCTCCTCTCTAGTGATGTAGACAAGCTTGAACATATGCTGCCTCTTAAAGAGGAAATCATTAGTAAAATCAGTGTCCTTGAAAATGAGCGTAAAGACTTAATCGAAAGTATTAATGAGAGTAAAATATTTACTAAGAATATTTTTAAATCTTCTGATCTTCTGATTGTGTTTTCTGAAATCGATCAAGGTTCAGCAATGCCTGCACTTAAAAATTTAAATGCTCTTTTAATTGATATTGTTCAAAAGATTCAAGAACAAAATAAAAAGAACCAAATGTTCTTAAATAGAGCAATGCTCTCTTTGCGTGAAATCAAACAAGGTTTCACAGGCAAAAAAACATATTCAACTTATGGCGCGGACGGAATGACTCGCGCTAATGGGCGATAAAAGCCAAGGGACCAAGGATTGGGCTCAGACTTATTAAGTATTGGTAAATCAGGCCTCTTTACAGCGAAACAGTCGATGTCGACTACTTCGCACAATATAGCCAACGCGAACACGGAGGGCTTCTCACGTCAAGAAGTTAGATCTGAAACCGGTGTTTCCCTTGGTGAAGGTGATTACGTAATTGGTTCTGGCGTTGAAGTGCAGAGTATCCGCAGAGCACATGATGAACTGGTAGAAAAAAAGCTTAATAATTCTATTACTGGCCACAAATTCAACGAAGAACGTACTCTCCAATTGGGACACGTTGAAGAAATTTTTAACGAGATTAATTCAGACGGTATGAATAAAGTTTTAAACCGCTTTTTTAACTCTATGAGAGAACTAGGTAACCAACCAGAAAATGAAACTGTAAGAACTGTTGTTAAAGAAAATGCTAAAATCGTTGTCGGCGACTTTCATCGCATTCAGGGTAGCCTTGATCAGGTTCGTGCCGGAATTAATAAAAAAGTAAATCTCTCTGTTCAAGAAATTAATGTTCTTACAAATAATATAGCCCGACTGAATAAAGAAATTAATATCCAGGAAGTTTCTGGTGGTATGGCGAATGATCTTCGCGATCAACGTGATAATAACTTAAGAACCCTTGCCGAGTTTTTTCCGATACAAGTATATACAGATAACCAAAATCAGTTTGTAGTTGGCGTAGAAGGTGTTGGTTCAATCGTTGCAGGGGGACTATCACAAGAATTGGCGGCTGGAACCTCAATAAAAGAAGGTTCATCTTCCGTTGATAAAGGTGATGCCGAAGTATTCTTTGCTAACCGTCCAGGTATTCCATTTTCTGATAAGTTAAAGGGTGGCTCTCTTGGCGGTCTTTTAAAAACTCGCACTGATGAAATTGAAGGTCTTGAGAAGCAATTAGATGAGCTGGCTCACGGTTTAGTTCTTGCTACAAATTCAATTCACAGACGTGGATTTGCCAACCATCCAGTTCCCACTGATGCACAAGGAAATCCAATTCCTAATGCTGCCCAGAAAAAAGTAACCGGTATTAACTTTTTTAAAGAACCTCTTGATATGAAACGTGCCGCTGAATACATCGATCTTTCTGATGATATCAAAGAAGACGTTAATAATATTGCAGCAGCACTAGAGGCCAACAAGCCTGGTGATAACCGTGTAGCCTTAGCAATATCTAAACTACAACATGAGAAAGTTCTTGGTGGTGGTACCACTACCATGGAAGAGCAATACCTTAAATCAGTTGGAAATATCGGCTTGCAAACTGGTAAATCAAAAATTGAGGGTGAGCAATCATCAGGAATTCTCGCTCAAGCAAAATCTTTTAAAGAGCGTTTGTCAGGGGTTTCTCTGGATGAAGAGGCAACGAACATGGTTCGCTACCAGAATGCTTATGAAGCCTCAGCCAAGGTCATTAAAGCGTCTGATGAAATGTTTAAAGCAGTCTTGGGTTTACTCCCATAAGGCATGAAATATGAGTAGGGTTTCTGAAAATTCATCGGTCAATTCAATCAACTACGCTGTTGGTAAAACCAAGAGCAAAGTTGAAGACCTACAACTCAAAGGATCGACGCTTAAAAGAGTGTCCAAGCCTTCCGATGATCCGTTAGGGAATGTTGAATTAATGGCGATTCGCTCTCAAAACGTCGATGCCGAGCAATATCTTCGTAACTTAAATTTTGCCCACACTCACCTCTCATATACTGAAAATATATTAGAAGAGATGACTGACATTTTAGTTAAGGCCAAAGAGATTGCTATTGGCCAAGCTTCCTCAATTAACAGTCCTCAAATGCGCGAAGGTGTTTCAAAAGAAATTCATCAAATGCGACAGCAAGTTTTGGGTCTGGCGAATAAGCGAATTGGAAACCGCTATCTATTTGCCGGACAAAAAGTTCTAACTCGTCCTTTTGACCAAGACGGAAAATACAGCGGCGATCAAAATAAAATAAATATTGAAATTAATAAAGACGTTTTCATTCCCATGAATATTAACGGGCAAGATCTTTTCTTTTCCAAAGAAAGAAGACCAGTCGCTAAAGAAGATCTAGATATCTCTCCTCCAGAACTTGATGTGAACACTGAAGGTCTTCATCGTACGCCTGCGTCTACCGCACCAGAGAATCAGGAAACTGTTGCAGTCAGTATTTTTGATGAGCTTCGCTCACTCGAAAATGCTCTTTTAACCGATAACCCACAAATCATACAAGGACTCCTTGAGCGTCTAGATAAAAGCACGGAACGCATGGTTACTATGCGAACCCAGATTGGCGCCCTAACTAACACTATATCCAACTCAGAGCTGAATATTGAAAAGACTAAACTTTTAAACGAGGCGCACAAGAGCAAGATTGAGGACGCCGACGTTGCAGAACTCATGACAGATCTTCAAAAAGAGCAGGCCGTCCTCAAGGCAACCTATAAGGCGAGTGCAAATTTGATGAATGTTGGTCTCATGGACTTCCTTAGGTAGTAAATCTTACATAATCTTAACTTTTTTCTTAAATTTTCTTGATTAATCCCATCAAACTAGCGTAAACCATCGAAACAGAAACTTTATTGAGTGAAGTCAAAATTCTTGACACGATAGACAAGGATCAACATGCTAGTTCTGACACGGAAGCTGGGCGAAAGCATAGCAATCGATGATAATATCAAGATTGTTGTAGTGCAAATCAAGGGCAAACAAGTTCGCCTAGGAATTAAAGCGCCAAAAGAAACCAAGATCCACCGCGAGGAAGTTTACCAAGCGATCCAGGATCAAAACACTGAAGCAGTTCAAGCAAGCATGAGCGATATTGCGCGCCTTGGCGAAGAACTGAAGAAGAAATAATTTTCCCCCCCTTGATCATTTAATCATTTGACTGGTACCATCAAAGTGTTATGGTAAGAATACCTTACCATTTTATTTTGGAGGATATCCGTGAAAGTCAAAACCACCAGATTTGGGGAACTTGAAGTTAGCCCAGCTGATCTCGTCACATTTGCTGAGGGGCTTTTTGGTTTTGAAAACCTCAAGAAATTCTTCGTTGTAGATCCGGGTGATAGCACTTTGATACTTTGGCTCCAATCAACAGAAGATGATAAAGTTGCCTTCCCAATTATCGAGCCTAAAATCTTTAAGCCTGACTATATTGCAAAACTTCTACCTGCTGATTTGAATGGACTAGACCTTGATTCACTTCAGACTGCTAAGCTTTATAGTATTTTAACAATTCCTGCTACGGTTACAGAAATGTCTGCAAACTTGAAAGCACCAATTGTTATTAACTCTTCAAAGAAAATTGGAAAACAAATTGTTCTTCAGGATTCAAAACTTTCTGTAAAACATGAAATGTACAAAGAATTGAAAACGTACATAATGAATTTTTCATCTGATGACAATAAACGTTCATCTTATGAGCCTAGCATTGTAGTAGAATCTGGTGACTTAAAAGGTGTTAAAACACTCATAAGAACACTTGAAGCTCAATAGTATTAAATTAAAGCTAAAATAAAAAAAGCCCTCTTTAAGAGGGCTTTTTTTATGTCTGTAAATGTGAATTATGACAAAGAGATAGTTGTCTCTGTGGCGCCACGAGATAGGCCAACATACATTGTGGCCTCAGCATGTCCTGGCTCACGACTTAAGACATTTTGCCATTCAGCTTGTGCTTCAATAATATTACCATTTCCGTAGTATAGTAGCCCAAGTGCAATTCTGGCAGGCATATAGCCAGGCTGCTCATTTTTTAATCGCTTAAGCTCTTCCAAGGCTTTTGAAATGAATCCTTTTTTAGAATAGTTCTTAGAAATCTTAATTCGAATTTCAAGATTATCAGGATCCAACGTAGATGATTTATTGTACTCAAAAAGAGCTTCATCATAGCGGCCGTATGAGGCATACATCTCTGCCAATTCATAATGCCTTAAAGAGAACTTTTTATTCAAATGAGGGTCTGAGAGTCCTTGGCCTTGAGTATTTTTAATCTGGTTATTAGCTTTTTCAAAAATTACTTTTGCCTCTTCGTATTTACCTATATCGTTATAAATTACCGAAAGTGAGATTGCAGCATCTGTGTGATTAGGATCAAGCTCCAGCACTCTACTGAAGGCCTTTATGGCCTTCCCAAGTTCACCTTTCACGTGAAAGACATTAGCTAAATAAAAAAACCCTTCTGTTGAGTTTGGATTCTGATCGATAACTTCATTTAGTAATAAACCGGCCGTTTTCAGGTCATTCTTTTGAAATGCATCTTTCGCTTTTTTTAGTAAATCAGTCATTTTGACATTCTCCAAAAGCCTACCCCTGTTAAAGTTCTTTTTTGCATGTATCTTTCGCTAATTTTATTTCGGACTGTGCCACTTTATCAACTAATTGGTAAAACTTTTCTATGTAATCAAGACAAGGCTGCCATTCTTTTAACTCCAAAGTCGCTAGGATCGTTCTAAGCATTGCATGATTTCTTGTGGACTTGTCTTGGTGATTTTCCAGAATGTCTAAATACCAGTACCTGGCCGGGGCAAAATTAGCAGTTTTGAAGTAAAAATTGGCAATATACTCGTCCTTCTGTCTTAACATCTTTTTAGCTTCACTGATTCTTTTTTCGGCTTTTTTCTTGTAACTGGAGTCGGGATATTTCGCCACAACCTCTTCATAGTACTTAATGGATTCAAGGGCGGGCTCAAGATCGCGGTCAATAGTGTCTGGAATCTGGTTATAAAAAGAATCCGCAATTCTAAAAATCACATAAGGTATCTTTTCATGCTTGGGGTGAAAATCTCGAAATAATAAATAGGCAGCAGCAGCTTCAACAAAGCTTTCCTGCTTGTATAGAATATCCGCCTGCATAAGTTCTGCAGGTGTGGCGTAAAAAGAGTATGGATGCTGAGTTTTTATTGCATTCAGTTTTTCTGTCGCCAGAATAAATCGTTCAGCAGAAATTAATTCTTCGGCTTCTTTAAAAAGAACTTCAGCCTCTGTTCTTCCTTTGGGTTTATCAGAGGAGCAAGAAATAACTAAAACTAACAGAGCTAAAAACTTCATTAAATTCCTCATAGCTGTACCGAGAGATCTTTATAGATTTCTTGAAATAATAATTTGAAAAATGCAATAAATGGAATGATCACAATCATTCCAACCACACCACCAACTTGGCCGCCTACGATAACACTTACGACTACGATAATTGGATTAAGATCAACCACTTTTGAAACGAGTAGCGGGAATACTAGAATCATATCAATCAGGTTAGCGATTAGATAAATTAGACACATTGCTAGCATCGAAGTTTTAGGATCATGCGTGAGAAGTGCGATTAATAATGCTGGAATGAAGCCTAAAACAGGGCCGATATAAGGCAAAATATTTGTTAATCCAGCAATAAACCCTAGCACGAATGGATAGGGAAACCCTATCGCCCATAACCCAATTGTTACACTGGTTCCTAAAATAGTGGCTTCAATAAACTTCGCAATGATGTATTCACCAAACTTCGTATTGAATTGAGAGAAAAGCACATATGTTTTTTCAAATATTGAATTGGGAATAGCGGCAACAAGCTTATGGCCAAATTTTTCACTTTGAAAAAATAAAAAATATAAAAACATGGGGACAAGAAGCATCCATTCAAAGAATGAAGATAAGTAATTAGGTATTTGAGACAAAAGTAGTGTTCCGCCTTTTTCAAGTTTCTTAACCATGAAGGTTACAGGATCAATATTCAAACGATAACCAAACTTTTCAAAAATATACACTTTGAAAACAAAATACTTATCCTGCAAATTCTTCTGTACCTCAGGTAATTGCCTGGAAAACTCGCTAAAATCCGTATCAATATTATAGAAGGCAGCAAACAGCGGCAAAAGTGATAAGCTCACGCCAAGTATTAAGAGTGTTGAGAAAAAGAATCGCTGTTTTTTAGAACCCGTCATTACGAGTGAAGTTAGTGGCTTCGACATTAAATATACTATGTAAGAAAAACCAAAAGGCAGAGTAAGTCTCGGAAATAAAATAGCGAATACTATTGTTGCGAACAATAGGAAAAAAAACAGAAAGAGCTTTATTTTTAAATTACGATGCATACTTAAACTCGACTTTCTAAGTCTTTAATCTTTTTCTTCAGCGACATTACTTCTCTAGTAAGTTGACCCATCCTATTTGCCATTATTAGAGCCGTTTCTCGCAAAAACTTAGCTCCAAGAACTGGATAAAATTCAAGCATGTTTTCTAGGTCTGGCTTAAATATTCCTAAAAGAACGGTATTTTCATTAGCAATAACTGTAGCACTTCGACGATTAAAATCTTCAAGTAATCCCATTTCTCCAAAGTATTGTCGACGATCAAGCCGTATAATTAAATCACCGCGTTCTTCAATGTTATTGTTTAAGTGGTTTGCATATATGTTAACTGAGCCGTCATATATGAAATAAAATCCATAACCAGAATCACCTTGTCGAAAAATCACTTCGTTGGCAATAAACTCGC
Organism: Bacteriovoracaceae bacterium; assembly: GCA_044377495.1. GTDB lineage: Bacteria > Bdellovibrionota > Bacteriovoracia > Bacteriovoracales > Bacteriovoracaceae > Peredibacter. The sequence goes on from JBILYY010000025.1 coordinate 27,000, forward strand.
GGCGATGGAGAAATTTAGTAAATAAGCGAATCTCATTATCACTAAAAGAATTAAGTACGGAAATTTTCTTGAAAAATGACCGTATATTCTCTTTGGCGCCAAAAGCAAGCGGACTTGCATCCCATAAATATTTCAGGATAGGGATATCTAATTTGTCTGGAAGGATCTCACCCTTTTGAACTTTATCCATCATCTCTTTTTCGTAACTCATTTCAGCTCCAAACGTTTTAAACCATCAGATTTTATCCAGCCTGAAAATCTGGAAGGAAATATAATCTTTTCCCAATCACCTTTAGTATTAGTCATAATTATTATTCCTTGAGGTAGTTCACCTTTAACTCCAAATAATGCAGATGGTCCTTCATAGATTTGTTTAGTCGTTGTAACAATCTTACGATGCCAAGAATCTATCCACAAATCCAACATGAGGGGACTTGCAACTGCAAGGACGAAAAAAGCTGCAGATTTTAATGAAGGCTTTTTTTTCAAAAACCACAATCCGACCACAAGGAATAAGAAACCAAGACTCAGAAGCGGCCCATCTGATGCAATGATACCTGTTTTAATTAAATAATCAGAAATACTAAGTGGTTGTTCAAGGCGATTAGTTTCCAATTTCGCTGCAACTAATTGCTGATTCTGAATTAAATTTTTAGAATGAAGACCACTTTCTTCGGCGAGAATAAAATGAAAACGTGCCATCGGCCAATTATTCATCTGCCCCATCGCTAAGCCCATATTATAGTGCCACAGGCCCGTATTAATATCGTGCTGATTTTTTTCGAGCGCTAGAATGGCGTTGGGGTAATCCTTTTTAAGATAAAAATCTTCAAAGGTTTTCAAGGCGTTTTCTATAGTAGTATCCTCCAGAGTGTGGGTTATTATCACTCACCGGTTAGAAGTAAATCAAGGATAACAGTATAATGACACCTCGGATAAAAGAACCTAGTAGCGAAGCCGATCTTTCCTGGTTTTCAAGTGAACTATTAAACCAACTGCAGAATCAACCAAATAAATATCAATTAACCGGTCTTGGTCCATTATTTAATCTCCAACATCCAGCTTTAATTAAGTGTAGATATGCTTTCGAGCATTCACCAAAAGATCTTACTTTTAGATCCAACTCGTCAGCTTGGCATCTTGTATCCTATAAAAATCAACAAGAAGCAGAATCCAAAACTAAAGGTGTTAAAAGTTATGGGGGCCATCCATGGCAGGTTTACCGTTTTCTTGAAGAAAATCCTCTCGAAGCAATAATTCATTTTGATCAATTAGGATCAGTCCATCTTTCAAAATCAGAGCTTGTTCAAAACTTATCTGACAGTTTTCAGCTTCATCAACACGCTTTACCAATTTGGTTGGATTATGCGTTAAGTCCAGAATTATGGGGACCCTTGGGGAAATGGACTCGGTTTCATAAACGTCTTCATACTCTTTTTGATAATTATGGTTTATTGATAGAACAGGACTTTCCTGGCCACTATCCACTTGAAAAAGAAGCCCAATGGCTTTCCAAACATGG
>JBILYY010000133.1:0-9451 GCA_044377495.1 Bacteriovoracaceae bacterium
AAAGACAGATGGTGTATTTGTTATTAAAAGGGATGAGGACCGTTTCTACTTTTAATCCGTCCTGGAGTTTGAAAAGAAACTTCACCGTTTTGTCAGTCGATTCTTGAAGAGTATCAATGACCGGTAACTCGAAGCTCATATTGTCTTTAATAAAAGCGATCGATTTTTTGGCCAGGTCAGTTTGACATGGTTCAGACTTTCTCTTTTTGTAATGCCAATTAAAAAGAAGCCCCGGGCCAGAGGACGGTAGGTCATTTTTGACAAAGAGTGCCTGAAGTTCAGGTAGTGCGTATTGGTAGAATGATGTTTTCACCATACTTTGTTAACATGAGTGTAAGGTCTTTGAAAGAGAACTGTTTTTGTCGGTTATTTAACCCTTTGAAATTAAATATCTTGTTCTTAACAAATCTTTGCATGACTTTGTAAGTAATTCGATCTGTACGGACTATTTTTTAAAATCATACCATTGTGGAAGGTTATATTTTCAGTCAAGGAGTTAGACTTGAAATTTTTTACGACGGTTATTCTATTAGTCGCTTTCCCTCTAGTATCTCAGGCATCAAGCTTGATTTATCCTGAGAGTTCAATCAAGTTACTCGATAAGAGTAATAATTCTCTTCAGCAGGTTTCTAATGAGCTAAATCTTGGCATCAATGCCGAAAGTTTTAAGCTTACAGATTCTAAGGAGAGTCTCCTTGGTACACACAGCTACTACCAACAGACCGTTAATGGTCTTGATGTAGACGGTGCACAAGTCGTTGTTTCCGTTAACGGTAACAATGAAGTTTTTAAAGTCTACAATTCAACAGTAAATGGATCGATGAAAGCACTTGAAGCTTCAATCCCTTTCTTGTCTGAATCTCAGGCCTTGGAAACTGCTTGGAGTCACTTGCAAGTTAACGGTAGTTTGAATAGTGCTCCAATTGCGAAGCTCGTTTATTCAAAAAACTTAAATCTTGTGTATAAGATTGTACTTAGTACTTCTTCACCTGCTGGTCACTTCGATGTAACCGTAGATGCTCAAGACGGTCGCGTTCTTGATGTTGTAGACGCTGCTCTTCCAAGAATGAAGAGAGCTGAAGCACCTGCTCGTAACAAGGGTAAAGCACTTTTTGTGTCGTTTGCATCAGCTCGCAAGGCCTATGATTTTAAAATGATTTCAAAAGCAATCATGACCAATGAAATCTCTTTTGTTGACGGTACGGCACAAGTTTTTGATCCAAATCCAGTTGTAACTTTAGGTCGCACAGATCTTCAGGATGATACTGACGCTTCTGTTTTTCTTCCTGCTTATAAAACTCAAGATCTGAAAGAAATTTCATTTGTTGACGGTGTTTATTCGCTTAAAGGACCTAAGGTTAAACTTATCGACTTTGAAAGTCCGTCGGTTGCTCCATCTACTTCAGCAGATGGTTCATGGATTTTTGAAAGATCTAATCCTAGTTTCAACGATGCAATGACTTATCTTCAAATTGACCGCAGTGCTCGTTATATCGAGTCTTTGGGGTTTGTTAATAATCGCCGAGTATTTGCTAATACGATTGAAGTAGATGCAAATGGTGTTGATGGTGCAGATAACTCTCACTACATTCCTTCTTCTCGTCGTCTCGCTTTCGGTAACGGATGTGTTGATGATAACGAAGACTCAGATGTTATTCTTCACGAGCTTGGCCATGCTATTCAACACAACATCAACCCTTCTTGGGGTGGTGGTGATTCAGGTGCCATGGGTGAAGGTTTTGGTGACTATTGGGCAGCTTCATCTTCAGTCACAACTGATCATGGTCGTGAAGGGAATGTTAACTGGGTATTCAAGTGGGACGGACATAACGCTTGCTGGCCTGGACGTAAGTTAGATTCTTTTACGCCAGCTTATGATCCTAAGCGTACATACTCTGCTCACTCACAAGTTAACGGTGGAGTTTCTGACGAGCTTTGGTCAACTCCGATTTTCCAAGCTTTCTTAGAGCTTTATGACAGAGGCGTTGCTCGTGGGGATATCGATAAGATTATCCTTGAAGCTCACTTTGGTCTTGGATCTGGCGTGACTATGCCGGTTATGGCGAAAGCGATTGTGAAGACAGCGAAAGCTCTTTTCCCGGCCCAAGATTATGATCAGGTATACACGAGACATTTCAAAAAACAGAAGATGTTATAATTAAAAAAAAAAGGCTCCGAAAGGAGCCTTTTTTTTTAGATAAATGTTGAGATAGGATCTATATTTTCTAGGCTGAACCCACTTGAACTTCGTCTTAATTAGCCATGCTTTTTATTGTAACGAACTGATGACCAAAGTGACAACCCAATCAAAATTGCACCAATTAACCCAGTAACAACTTCAGGGATGTGAGCAACTGTGTTAGTGAACATGATCACTGCAAGGGAACCGATCGCATAAAAGGCACCGTGTTCAAGGAATCTAAATTCACTGAGAGTGCCTTTTTCAACCAGCATAATAGTTAAACTTCTCACAAACATAGCTCCGACACCTAGACCAATCATGATGATGAAAAGATTGTTGGTTACGGCAAAAGCTCCAACCACACCATCAAATGAAAACGAAGCATCAAGAACTTCCAGGTAAAGAAACATTCCCATGCTGGCCTTATTAAGATCCAGTTGTTCAGTTTCGTCAGGAGATTGTAGGAAAGCCCCAATTCCATCAACTGCTACGTAAGTAACTAGACCCCAGATCCCTGAGACTAAGAAAGTCATTTTTTCATGCTCATGCTGATAGAGTGAGAAAACATAAAGGACGATGAGAGTCACTGCAATTTCTACCGATTTCATGCGACCAAGCTTACTGATTGGTGCCTCGATTATCTGGACCCAGTGCACATCTTTTGATTCTTCGAAAAAATATTTTAGGGCAACCATTAAAAGAAACGCGCCACCATAGGCAGCTATACTAACATGGGCCGAAAGCATGATTTGAGCGTACTCAGCGGGCTTAGTAGCGGCCAAGATTAGTGCATCTATTGGGTTAACATGGGCCATGACTCCAACGAGCGCTAGAGGAAATACTAAACGCATTCCAAAAACAGCAATAGCAATACCCCAAGTTAAAAAACGATGTTGCCATAGGGGAGTCATTTTCTTCAGGACAATGGCGTTTACAACGGCGTTATCAAAAGAAAGTGAAATTTCGAGCACACTTAAAACTGTGGCCAAAAATAGCGCAGATAAAGCACCAGAGATTGTTCCAGTATAGAAGTGCCCTATTCCGAAAGCACAGGCTCCGCCGATTAGAGATAAAAAGATGGAGCCTTTAAAGTACTTGAGGATATTTTGCATGTAGTCTTAACTCTCGGAAAATGTTTAAAACCTCACTTTATGACAGTCTATGTCTAAAAATCAAGCAGGATGTTGTGGATTTTAGATGATTGGCCCGTTAATCTTACATCATGCATTCAAGAAACCGTCATTTGGCCCGTTATGATTTCAATCAGCTTACTAAAAGTTGTCCTGATCTTGCGCCTCATGTGTTGGTTAATAAGTTTGGAGATGAATCGATTGATTTTGCAAATCCTGGATCGGTAAAGCTGCTTAATAAGGCGATCCTGAAAACATTTTATAAAATTAACTGGTGGGATATTCCTGATAATTATTTATGCCCACCAATTCCTGGTCGAGCAGATTATTTGCATTATGTTGCGGATCTTTTGTATGGGGCCAGGGGGAAATCTATTGTGGCGCTAGATGTGGGAGTGGGTGCGAATTGTGTTTATCCATTGATTGGCCAGTATGAGTATGGTTGGAGCTTCATTGGCTCAGATATTGATCAGGGAGCGATTACTTCGGCTCAAAGCATTCTGGACCATAATCTAGAGCTTAAGGAGCAGATTGAACTTCGCCTGCAAGCAAATGCAACTCAGATTTTTAAAGGCATTCTAAAACCAAACGAGTTGATTGATATTTCAATTTGTAATCCTCCATTTCATGCCTCGGCGGAAGAAGCATCGGCCGGTTCGGAACGTAAATTGAAAAACCTTGGATTACAAAAAAAAGTTCTCAACTTTGGTGGCAAGAGTCATGAACTTTGGTGCAAAGGTGGTGAGAAAGCCTTTATTAAAAACATGATTGAGGAGAGTTGTTTGGTGGCTTCACAATGTTTATGGTTTACAACCCTCGTATCAAAAAAAGAGAATCTTCCCGATTTGGAAAGAGAGCTTAAAAGAGTGAGCGCCTTTGACGTTAAAATCTTAGAGATGTCTCAGGGACAAAAAATAAGTCGCATCCTCGCTTGGACTTTTCAGAATATTGAACAACAAAAAACATGGGCGAGAAAAAGATGGACTTAAAAAAAATCAATGCTGAAATTGAAAAATTTGTTAGCGACAGGGACTGGGATCAGTTTCATTCAGTTAAAAATTTAAGTATGGCACTTAATGTTGAGAGCTCCGAGCTACTGGAGATTTTTCAGTGGCTTACTGAAGAGCAGTCAAATCAAATTAAGAACGATCCGAAGCTCATCGGAAAAGTTGAAGATGAGGTAGCTGATGTGTTTGTTTATCTCATGCGTATCGTAAATAAGACCAATATTGATCTGGAACAGGCCGTACTCAGAAAAATAAAGAAAAATGCCGAGAAATATCCGGTTGAGAAATCCAGAGGGAATGCCAAGAAGTACAACGAACTCTAAATTACATTAGGGGAGCATTGGCGTTGCCAGTGAAGTTTATCTGACTGAACATTTGCTCTACTAGATCGACAATCAAAATTCCATTCAGATGGTCATACTCATGTTGGGCTATGATCGCTCCAAATCCATCTAGCTCTTTTGAAATATATTCGCCCTTGCGGTCAAAATAACTAATATGGATTTTTTTGAACCTGTTGATTTTAAGACTTTTTCCCGGAATTGACAGGCACCCTTCAGTCGAAGATTTCTTTCCAAACTCTTCAAGATATTCGACTTTGGGATTGATGACGATAGTCAAAGGAACATTTGGCCAGCTACTCTTCATGACAAACAAACGTAAAGACTTATTAACTTGGGGAGCAGCAAGACCCACACCGCCGGCCTCACTCATCGTAGTAACCATATCATCGATAAGTTTTTGAAACTCTGGACTTTGAATATCTGCAAAATTAATTTCTTCGGCTTTTGCTCTAAGGGTCGGATGACCAATCTTGATAATCTCCATGCTCGCTCCGTAAGAATTCAGTGCGAGGCAAAATGCTGCAAAAACAAACGCAATTTTATTTTTCATAACCGCCAATATTGCATATCTCGTCATGCGAGGCAAGTTAATGCTTTTGGATGTGATTACCAATCAGCTCCTAGGTACAATGAGATATTCCAATCAACCTCAAAAGGAGAATGGCATGAAAGACAAAGGTAAAAAGAAACTCTCGATTAAGGAAAAGCAGGATCGAAAGAAAGAGAAAACGAAGACTAAGGTAAAAGACGAACCAGCAGATTCGTAAAAATTAAAAAGGTGTCACGCTCCAAATTAGGTGGCACCTATTTCCCTATTTTTTGAAGCTCTATCCTAAGAAAAAATCCAGAGAAATACCAAACCGAATAGATCCGTTAATTGTGAATATTTCTCGCATGTAAATATTTGAATCTATGAATACAAAGATTTTTCACCAGTAGTTGACAGGTTTTATTCATTATTCATCTCTAGGCACTATTAACCCACTCATATTACTAGGCTCTTTCATTATAGACTATTAAGGGGTTCTTAAGGAGATGCTATGAGTCGGTTGACATTACTGCTGATTATTTTCACATTTCAGGCCTGTTCAACAAGCTCTTCAATTAAATTGAAGTCTGTTCCAGATGGGGCCGTTGTATCTGCGATCGAAGCTGATGGCTCTTCACGTCCTTTGGGAAAAACTCCAATTGAAACATCTGAATCTATGCAAACTATTCTCATTGAAAAAGAGGGCTTTGAATCTTCGCGGATTTTTGTCGGTTTGTTGGATTCACAGAACTACGAATACTCTGTGAAACTCACACCCAAGGCCGAAGATCCCAAAGTCACTGACATCAAGTCGAGGTATGAGCGTTTGGCAAAAAATATTGCAAAGGCGAATAATCTTATAAATCGTAAAAAATATGGTGAAGCAGATTCACTGCTTGTGAACCTCACTAATGATTATCCTTATGTCAGTGTCGGATTCGATCTACTTGGCAATATAAGTTACCTCCAAAAAGATTTTAGACGTGCCATTGGTTATTATCAAAAATCTTTGGAATTGAATCCAGAAAACGTTGAAACAAAACAAGTTCTCGACCGATTGCGGTCGATGTCAAACTAGGAAGTCGTATGAAATATGTAATTGGTCTTTTTATTTCAGTTATTGGGTTTATTCTTGCGAGCAAGCATTTAAATCAAAACATCCAGGAATATTGGGATTTCGTTGCTTTTTTTGTTGTTGTCTTGGGAACCTTTGCAGTTATGCTGATAACTTTTCCTGCTATTCCTGCAAGTTATTTGGCACGCCGGTTTTTTCAAAAATTTTTCTTCCCTTCAAATTCCGCGAAAAAGCATGCTGAAATTTGCTTGGCCTACGTAACTGAAAGAAAAACACAGAAATCTCAGTCTATTGAAGTCAAACTTCTTAATGACGGTATGGAATTGTTAAGCCTTGGTTTTACGAAAGAAAAAATTATTGAACTTCTGTCTCAGCGCTTCGAAGTCTATACAAGCAAGATGAATACGCTCTCTTCATGGTTAAAAAGAGGATCAAAATATCCACCAGCTTTTGGTCTGGCAGGAACAGTGCTTGGGTTGATTCACCTTATGCGTGGTATCTCTACAGGTATTGACACAAAAGAAACTGGGATACGAATGGCCGTTGCACTTGTGGCAACATTTTACGGATTATTAATTTCTAACCTCGTTCTCAACCCTTTAGGGGAATGGCTACAAGAAGATATCAAAAGAGACCAGATGAAAGCTGAGATGTCTATCAACTCGGTGGTACTTCTTCTTGAACAGGCGTCACATATTGAAGCGCAGGAGAGTTTAAATTCATATTTGAGTGGTTCGGAAAAGTTGAAAATAAATTATGAACAACTTATGGCGCAAGAGGCTGCATGAGGTATTTGACTAAAAAGAAATATCATCTAGAAGAGGATAGTGAAGGGTCATGGGCCATATCGTATGGTGATATGATTACTTTGCTCTTAAGCTTCTTTGTGATTTTCTTTACGACTGATTTGAAAAAAGAAAAAGTTCATAATCTGAATAACTATATGAGCTTTGCGATGGAAGAACTCAAAGAGATACCCTCAGACATATTAAGGGTCGGGGAGAGGGCTTCATTGAAATTCGATAAAGATGAGTTGAGTGGCCTTGATATCAAAGTTCAACAATCAAATGATCAGGTGATAGTTTCTTTTGGGCGTTTTTCTTTTTTCAAATCAGGTCACACTGAAGTTAGCGAAGATGGAATTGAAATCTTGAAGAAATTTGCAGCAAAATATTTACCCTTCGCAGGTACTTATAGTCTTTCGATAAAGGGTTTCACAGACAAAGTAAAAGTTTCTACTGATAATCATCGACGTTACAAAGATAATTTAGAATTAAGTGCTTTAAGATCAATATCAGCGATGAGGATTATCCAACAAGCAGGCATTCCACTTAACAGGATGGAAATTGCCGGAGCCGGTGAATTAAACTTAATTGATGAATTAATACCCGAAATTAAAGCTGCATCAGAACACGAAAGAAATGAATATTCCAGGACAGTTATAATCGTTATTTCGCCAGAAAAAGAGAGTTGGTTATGAAGTTTTTGCTTTGTATCTTATTAAGTTTGTTTTCTTTGTCTGCTCTTTCTCAAGCACCACAACTTGAACATCCGAGAGTAATGGAGCTGGAAGACAAGCTTGTTAAAGAGGCTTCAAGCTATTTTTCGAGAAGATATCCTGGGGATCCATTCTTTGTGAGAGTAAAAGTTCAGCCGCTCAGAAGAATTCCTAGCAAAGCTGGGTACGAGGAAAGCTTGCCATACCATGATTCAGATTCTGAAGAAATTGTTGATGAATGGGATGATCCAACGACCTCTTTAAGCTTCTTAAGAAATCGAGTGATAAAAGTTTTTATTGAAGTTGATGTCCCAATTAGTTTTGAAGAGCAAAGGGTCACAGATATTAAACAGGAACTATCTGTATATTTGAGACTAATTCCTTTTCGTGATGAAGTGAAAATTGAAAAAAAACTTCAGGTTGCAGCTGAGAACACACCTAATTACATTTTCTATATTGTAGGTGGTTTTCTAGGAGCAGCTGTACTTCTCGCTATCATGCTGAGATGGAGTCTAGGCTCAATTAAAAATCAAAACACTAGTTCTGGAGCTTCGCCAGTCGGGTCAATGGTACCATCTTCAATGCCTTCACAAAATACAAGTTCAGCTGGGAAGACAGAGGTACGGAGTGATGTAACATTTCATGATCCAATTAAGACCTTGGATATCGTGCATATAAAATTAAATCAAATTGAACAGAGTAAAACATTCCCAACGCTTAATGATGTCATTGAACTCGAGAAGCTTTGTCAAAAAGATCCTTCGCACTTAGGAGCACTTTTATTTGAATTTTCTCAGGAGTCACAGAAGTCAATTTTTAGAGTGGGCAGAAGCACTAAATGGCTACAGGCCTTCTCAAGTTCAGGGTCAATTAATCAAAACTGTTTAATGACTCTAGATAAGATCATGCGTGAAAGGAACTTTAGTGCTTCGGATAGAGAATGGGAAGATCTCTTAATCCAGGCATGGAGATTAGGTGACAAATCGATTGCCTTCTTTAAATCAATAGATACCGAACATGCATTTATTATTTTGAATTTAATCCCTAAATCCATTTCTCTTCACATTGCGAAGAAAGCTTATCCAGGGTCATGGGGGAAACTTCTTGAAAATAGTAGTACCAATGTTGTGATAGACCCAAAAATTATCAAAGATTATCTTCGCAAAACCCTTGAGATCGAGCCTTGGTATCAGCCCAAAATGCTTGAGAATTATAAAAAAGACAAAGAGCTTTTAACCTACTTGGACAAGGTTAATATTGATGATGAAAAAGACATCTACGATACCCTAAATCCAGATTCATTTATTCTACAAATCAGACCAGCTTTCTATAAAGTTTTTGAGCTTGATGCAGAAAAACTAAGTCTCGTTATTGAAGCCTTTCCTATTGAAAAGTGGGCTTTAGTGCTTATGAACTCGTCAAGAAATTATATTAAGATCGTAAGTGATAGATTGGATGATAAGAGAAAGATGGTTTTCTCGAGTCATCTCAGAAAGCTGGACCAAGCCGGGTTGAATCTTGAAGAGCAAAACAACTGGAAAAATTTGATTGCGAGAGAGGCTCAGAAATATATTCCTAAAGATGTTGCAATGCCAAAGGCCGAAGAGAAAGGAGCTGAGAGTGATTCTCAAAGGCATTCAGCTTAGCTGCCTTGCTTTCTTATTTTTCTGCCAATCTGTTTTGGCT
>JBILYY010000261.1:0-3259 GCA_044377495.1 Bacteriovoracaceae bacterium
AACCTGGAATGGCCTATGACATGAAAGTTCTGAATAAGATCTTTGCAGTCTTATCGGTCTCCTTTCTTTTGGTAACTATCTGGATGATTTTCGACGATTACATTCGTCCATGGAAAGCTGTTCAAGTCAAAGCTTTGGACATCGAAAAACAAAAGATTCAAGAAAAGATTAAGGAAATTGATGGTTCAATTGATGGCCAGAAAATTAAGGCGATCAAGGCCAAAATTGCAAATGCTGAAAAAGGTGTGGGCACTCAACAAAGCAAAATTGATAAAATTAACGCTGACATTGCGGAAATTCAGAGAAAAATTTACGTACAGAATATGTCCAACGGTATTAACGGGTCACAGGCAGCTGCCTACCAGTTCAAATACGAGCATGCATTAGTAGAGAAGCATTTTGATCACGCTAAAGAAATCAAGGTAAAATTTGATGACTATAAACATAAAGAGATGGAAGGAAAGGATGCTTTAAAAGGTTTTCAAGCTGAAGAAGTTGCTGCCAATAAAGAATTGGCCAGCATTCTTGGGGAGAAAACAGCTGCAGATAAAGAACTTAAAGATCTGTTTGCAAGCAAAGACCTCATGCTTATGGCCATGGCCGGAGTTGAGAAAGGTCCCATTTGGGCCCTTCGTAACTCACCTTTTATTGATTATCTTGATCCAACCATTAAAATTCGTCAGTACGTAATTAGAAATGCAACCGACGATTTTTATTTTCAACAAATGCCAAAAATTGATCGTTGTACTACTTGTCACGTCTTTGCCGATAAGCCTGGATACGAAGATCAACCGAATCCATACAAAACTCACCCTAAATTAGATACACTCGCACTTGGCGTAAACTCAGCTCACCCAATAAAAGAATTCGGCTGTACTTCATGCCATGGTGGTGTTGGTGACCGTGTAAATGATTTCAATGCTCCTGCTCACATTCCTCAAAATGCTGAACAAGCAAAGCAGTGGAAAGAAAAATATCATTGGCATGAACCTCATAAAGTTCCACAACCAATGCTTCCACTTCAATACACTGAAGGTATGTGTATTAAGTGTCACAAGGGTGTAGACCGCGTTCCAATGGCGGATAAATTAAATAAAGGTCGTGAGCTGGTAGAAAATTACGGCTGTTACGGTTGTCATAAAATCGAAGGATGGCAGCACCATAAAAAACCAGGTCCTTCTCTTCTGAAAGTGTCTGGCAAAGTATCAAAAGAATGGATCAAGAATTGGATCTGGTCTCCTAGATCGTTTAATCCAAAATCTAAGATGCCATCTTTCTTTAATCAGGCCAACAATTCGCATCCTGAATTTAAAGCTAAGAACATGACTGAAGTGAATGCGATGTCAGAGTATATCTACCGCACTTCAAGAGACTATAAGCCGTTCCAAAAATATGCCGGTGGTAACGCTGATAGCGGTAAGGAGCTTATCCAGACTGTCGGTTGCGTGGGTTGCCACATGGTCGAGGGAATTGATGATAAGTGGAACAATCTTAAGCAGCGTAAGGGAACTTATCTGACTGGAACTGGCTCCAAAGTCGATCCTGACTGGTTAGTTTCGTGGTTGAAAAAACCTTCGCACTACCAAGAAGATACAGTCATGCCTTCATTCCGTCTTTCGGATAATGAGGCCAATGATATTGCTGCTTACTTACTCAGTTTAAAAAACGCAGCATTCGCGGGATTAGAATTTCCTGAAATAAATAAAAATCTTCGTGATGAGATATTGGTATCGGATTATTTCTCGGCTTTTGAAACTGTTGTTGCAGCCAAGAAAAAACTTGAAAAATTATCGGACGATGAAAGAACAATGGAGCTAGCTAAGCGCTCTATTAATAAATACGGATGTTACTCTTGCCATAACATTAATGGGTTTGAGGGAGATCTACCTCAGATCGGTCCTGAGTTAACAAAAGAAGGATCTAAGCCAGTTGAGCAGTTTGGATTTGGGCAACAGCATCAGGTTCCTCACACAAGACAAGCATGGCTAACTCAGCATTTAAAATTACCAAGCATCTGGGATGTTGGTGTACCTAAGCCGTTTAAAGACTTAAACAAAATGCCAAATTTCTATTTGAGTGATGATGAAATTCAATCGCTCGTTCTCGTAATCCTCGGTCAGGTCAGTGATAAAGTTCCTCTTGTTGGAATGAAAACGCTTGATGCGAATGAGAAGTTTTATGAAGAGGGTATGAGGGTAGCGAATCGTTACAACTGTTACGGTTGTCACAAAATTGATGGAATCGGTGGAAAACTATCAGAAGCATTCGAAGATCAAAACTACGGGCCTCCTTATTTAACTAAAGAAGGCTTAAGAGTTAAAACTGATTGGTTGTATGACTTTTTGAAAAATGTTCATCCGATCCGTCCTTACGTGAAAGTAAGAATGCCTTCGTTTAATTTCACTCATGATGAATTGAATAAACTTGTTATGGGATTCATTGCAGGGGCTGCACAAAATACTTTCGACGGTCCTGTAACAGTAGAGTGGGAGCCGGGTGAAAAAGAAGCAGCTCAAAAAATTTGGAACGAGCTCGCTTGTACAACTTGTCACACGGGTGGTTTCACAAAAGATGACGCACAGGCTCCAAATCTTCATTATGCGAAGAAACGATTACGCGCCGAATTTATGGACGCCTGGATAGCAAATCCAACATCTTTCTTACCGTACACAAGCATGCCGGCGTTCTGGGATGATGGTAGTGGAAAATTAATTCCGGCCGTTGAAGGTGTCTTGGATAACGATCCTAAGAGGCAGATTCGAGCGGTTAGAAAATTAGTCCAGGAATTTGGGTATGATACTAGCCCCACGCCATTTTCTAAGAATGAATAATTAATAAAAATGGGCCCGAAAGGGCCTTTTTTTTTGAAAAAAATTGCTGCAATTAAGTTAGATAAAAAAAACCAAAATTAAATCATTTGACCGTTGACATGTGAACGTATGTTCCACTATCTTTGCTTCTCGCGTTTTGTGTAGTGGGGGTGTAGCTCAGCTGGGAGAGCGGTAGCTTTGCAAGCTATAGGTCGCAGGTTCGATCCCTGTCATCTCCACCAAATTCTGCACTTTGTTTTTCAACTAAAGATTTCCTAAAAAAGATCTTGAATAACAAAATGGCAGGTGCTAAAACGCTAAGCTCTTTGACATTTAAATAACGAATAATAGTTTTGAGACCTTCGGGTTTCAAGATGAGATGAGAAAGTATCAAGCTAAATGCCAAGTCTATCGTAAGATCACAAACCTTCGGGTTTTGATAGACGGTC
>JBILYY010000262.1:0-3210 GCA_044377495.1 Bacteriovoracaceae bacterium
GGTTTTTAATATTTCGAAATTCACTCTCTCGGTCGCCTTTATAGACGAATCCTTGCTCATCAAAAGTGAACATCTTTCCAAATTTTGAAATAAAATAATTCTCACCAAAGTATTCGATATTAACTGGGGCCTTGTCTTCTTTATCTTTTGAATACATCAAGCCGTTATGATCGACAGTTCGAATTATACGATCCTCATCTATCAGATATCGACCACCCATTTGTTTAACTTGGTAAGGAAGAAGAAAATTTCCTAAATCGTAAACCATGCCTTGATCATCAATGGTTAATACTTTCCCAGTGTTCATGACTAGCATCGACTGACTAAAGGCCAGTGAACTGGTCAAAATGGCAAAAGCGACTAAAAGTCTTTTCATAGATTTCTCCTAGAATTAATTCTTAGAGACTATTTAGAATTGATAACAGCGACCAGCAACTCGAGGGGCGTTGAAAGATGAATTATTTACAGGGTTATTCGGGCCTTGAAGGACGTAATGGCCGAAAATCTAAAGATACTGAGTTTATACACCAGCGTTTTCCCGTGGGTGCAGGTCCATCGTTGAAAACATGCCCTAGGTGAGAACCACACTTTGAGCAAAGTGCCTCAATTCGGTGCATATTATGAGAGTGATCATGTTTTATCTCAACATTTTTAGAATCCACCATGTCAGTAAAGCTTGGCCAGCCGGAGCCCGAATCGAACTTAGTTTCGGAACTAAAAAGTTCCTGTCCACAGGCCGCACATGTGTAAGTGCCTTCTTCGTAGTGTTTATTAAACTTTCCCGAAAATGGACTTTCAGTTCCACCTAGGCGGCAGACATTATATTGTTCTGGGGTAAGTTTTTTCTTCCAATCTTCCTGACTCATGAAAAATATTGTACTATACCGGGACTCAACAAAGGAAGCTCTTTGAATTCTATAGAAGTCTATGCTCTGGGCATAGGCGCTAATCTCGCATACTCCACTGCCAGCATGGCCTATACTATGTATGCGAAGCGCTTTTCTTCTATGTGGATTAACCAAGTTAAAGCCATTGTTGCGTTGGTGGCTTTTGCCTTGGCGATGTTTTTTTCTCAGAAAATAATTTCAATCGGTACATATCCCATCCTATTACTTCTCTTAAGCGGCCTTGCGGGACTATGTATTGGAGATATTTTTCTTTTCAGGGCCTTTGCAACTCTGGGAACCGGGCGCTCGCTCGTTCTGTACAGTTTTCAACCCTTGATGTTGGGTATGTATGGCTACTTTTTTCTTCAGCAGATTTTTTCGTTAAACCAAACTCTGGCCGTCATCTGTATGATGATTTGTGTTTTCATTTTTATGCTTGAACGAAATCACTCTACAGGCTCATGGGACATGAAAAGTTTTATGTGGGCCTTTCTTGGCATAACGCTTGATGCATTTGGTGTAATGCTCACGCGAGAAGCCTATGAAATCGAACCAGGACTTGAGACTTTTCAAGTTAATTTCATCCGTTGCGTAGGTGCTTTAATTGGATTTTTGCTTATCAATCCAAAGAGCTATATTACGGTCTTTAAAGATGTTGTCTCTCTAAGAAAAAGGGATCAGTCACTTCTCATCGGATCGGCAATATGCGGTTGTTTTTTATCGCTTACGCTTTACTTGGCAGCATTAAAGTATGCTCACGTAGGTACTTTGACATCGATTGCAATTACGGGCCCAGTTTGGGTGTCTTTACTTGAATGTATTTACCACAAAAAAGCCCCTAACTTTTATTTGTTAGGAGCTTTTGCATTTTTTCTGACTGGTTTTTATCTGATGATTACTGCTTAAAATAATTTGTGTTTTACTTCATATAAATTACTTATATTTTTTAGCAGAGGATTTAATCAGGTCTGTTTTAACAAATAATCGGATAGTTAGACGTTGATCCCTTGGTATCTAAGGGTCCATCGACTAAATATATTTCAACTAGCTAGAATTACTACATAATGCTTGACCGCGCCGTAAACAAATAATACTCTACTCGCCAATTACATCGATAAGGGAAATTGGCAGTGAATATACAACAAATATTGAAAGAAAAAGTTTTGATCTTAGACGGTGCCATGGGCACGATGATTCAAAAGTATGACCTCCAAGAAGCAGATTACCGTGGGACAAGATTTAAAGATTGGAAAAGTTCCCTGAAGGGTAATAACGATTTACTCGTTTTATCTAATCCGAATGTGATTGAAGAAATTCATAATAAGTATCTTGAAGCTGGTGCTGACATTATTGAGACGAATACATTTAGTTGTACTCAAATTTCCATGAGTGATTACAACATGGAAGAATTGGTTCCAGAACTAAACCTCGTCGCTGCAAAACTTGCAAAAAAATGCGCTGATGAATTTACTAGAAAAGATCCGTCAAAACCACGTTTTGTGGCAGGGTCAATCGGGCCAACAACTAAAACGGCATCACTCTCTCCGGACGTGAACAATCCTGGTTTTCGAGCCGTCGATTTTGATATCCTCGTTGCCAATTACTATGAACAAACAAAATATCTCGTTGAGGGTGGAGTTGATATTCTCCTAGTTGAAACTGTTTTTGATACTCTCAACTGTAAAGCTGCTCTATTTGCAATTGCTGATTATTTTGAGAAAGAAAACAAAGAACCTCTACCTGTAATGGTTTCAGGAACAATTACTGACGCTTCAGGAAGAACACTCTCAGGTCAGACGATTGAAGCCTTTTTATATTCCGTCTCGCACTATCCCCTACTTTCAATTGGAATTAACTGTGCTCTCGGTGCAGAACTTATGCGCCCTTATATAGAGGTTCTCGCTAAAGAGTCGCCTTTTTATATTTCTGTATATCCTAATGCTGGCCTTCCAAATGAATTTGGCCAATATGACGAAACACCTAAACATATGGCCGGCACTCTTTCTGAATATCTAAAAAATAAATGGGTTAATATAGTTGGTGGCTGTTGTGGAACAACAAATGAACATATTCATGCCATTGCAGAAACTGCCAAGGGCTACTCTCCAAGAGCTTTGCCTGAAATAGAAAAAATCCCAAGACTTTCAGGCCTTGAGCCTCTCAAGATTTTCCCCGGATCTAATTTTATAAATATAGGAGAAAGAACCAACTTAACTGGTTCAATTGCCTTTAAAAAACTTATTCTGGAAAAAAACTTCGAAGAAGCACTTCGAGTTGCTAGGGAGCAAGTTGAGAATGGTGCTCAAATTATTGATGTAAACAT
>JBILYY010000263.1:0-3208 GCA_044377495.1 Bacteriovoracaceae bacterium
GTGGCGCAGAAATCGCTGCTTCATTTTCGGCCTTAAGTGCTGATCATTTGCTTAAAATTTCAGATGATGGAATAGCTAAACTCGCACATTCAACAACAGTAGCAACTCTACTTCCTGGCACAGCATTTTTTCTGGGTAAAATCTTGGCCCCATCTAGGAAAATGCTAGATGCAGGTGTAAAAGTGGCTATTGCCTCAGATTACAACCCTGGATCATGCCACTGTGATAATTTACTTTTAATTGCTTCAATTTCGGCGGCTCAGCTAAAGATCAATCAAGCAGAACTTTGGTGCGCTATCACTTATAATGCTGCACATGCTTTAGGAAAGATGGATCAAGGAGTTCTTGTTCCCGGTATGAGGGCCCGTTTTTCATTGTTTAAAGCGGAATCGATTTCTCATATTACGTATAACTGGGGAAGAAATTTTTCGGTTAGTTTGCCTTAAGTTCTGATTCAATGAGAGAAAGAAATTTCTCATCCATAAAATCATGAATGGTCTTACTAAAATAAATCACCTTGCCCTTATGGAAGATGATTGAAATTGGATAGGTTCCAATTAAGAACTTGCTTGAAATCTGGCTATTTTCATCTGTGGCAGATTCAAAATTAAGTTTATATTTTTTCTCTATTTTATTTACCATTTCTATCGGATCTTCTTCGTCGCCATTTATTCCAATTACTTTTACCCGTCCCTGAAATTTGGTCTGGAACTTAACCAGACTTGGAAGCTCTTTTAAGCAGGGGACGCACCAAGATGCCCAGAAATTAAGTAGGACAATTGGCTCTTTTATATTCTTGAGTACAATGCTCGTACTTTTAGTTGTAGTTAATTTAAGGCCTTGGAATACGGATTCATAAACAGAGTACTTTTGTTTATCTTGATCCACTTGTTCCGCGTTAAGATGGTATGTATCCCAAAGGATTTGTGTGGAAAGAAATCCACTAAATGCCATAATAAACAGGAGGATAGGAATATATTTTTTAATTGGTCTTTTACCCATAACAGGGCCAATCATAACCTATTTTTTTCGAATTATGAAGTTAAGGAAGAGACTGCCATTATTTAGAATGAAATGCTCCAAATGGATTAACCAGAAAGGGCAAACTTTAGTAGAATTTGTTCTGCTACTTGCCGTTGTTTCCAGTATTTCATACGCCTTTGTTTCCACCATGAATACATTTGTTGGCAAATATTGGGTACACTGTGTGAATCTAGTCATAAACGATGGACACCCAAATAGGGCAACTCCACCAAGCCCTGTTAAGCAAGTCACTTTAGATTAAAGAATTTTGAAACAAGGATGCCTCATGAACTATTTATTGGCCTTAGATCAGGGCACAACTGGTTCTACTTCTTTATTAATTGATGCAAAAAATTTCAACGTAATAGATAAAGAGAAAATAGACTACCCACAAATTTTCCCTAAACCGTCTTGGGTTGAACACAATCTTGAAGATATTTGGAGTTCAGTTTCAAAATCTATCGAGACTTTGTTAAAGCGAACAAACATTGATGCAAAAAACATAATCGCAATAGGTATAACAAATCAACGCGAAACAACCTGCGCCTATGATAGACAAGGAAAGCCTCTCCATCATGCAATTGTTTGGCAGGATCGTAGAACTGCTCAATACTGTGATGAGAGACGGGAAGAGTATAAAAAGATTTGCCAGAAAAAAACCGGTCTACCTCTTGATCCATATTTTTCAGGAACCAAAATGCGTTGGTTGCTAGATAATGTGCCTCGGGTTAAAGCTGCAGCAGATCGAGGTGACTTACTCATGTCCACGGTCGACACCTTTTTGCTCTATCGTTTAACTAATGGAAAAAAATTTTCAACAGAAGCTTCGAATGCCTCGCGAACAATGCTTATGAATTTAGAAACTTTTAATTGGGACAATGATCTTTTAAACTTTTTTGGGATTGATAAAACTTTCTTACCAGAAATAAATGAATCTTTTAGCAATTTTGGTAGCACCCAAGGTTGCTCATTTCTTCCAGATGGTATTCCTATTCTTTCTATACTGGGTGATCAGCAGGCTGCCTTGTTTGGCCAAGCATGCGTAAACATAGGCGACATTAAATGTACCTATGGCACAGGAGCATTTCTTCTTTTAAATACAGGGGAAAAGATAATTCATTCCCAAACAGGATTACTAACAACCGCTGCCTATTATCACAAAGGCAGGAAGATTTATGCTCTCGAGGGAGCTGCATATGTTGCTGGAGCCGCAGTTCAATGGCTGCGAGATAATTTAAAAACAATTAAGACATCTGGAGAAGTCGAGGATCTTGCAAATGATGTTACTGATCTTTCTCAAATGGAAGACGTTTTGTTTATGCCTTTTTTTACCGGCATCGGAACCCCTTATTGGAATTCAGAAGCCAAGGCAGCTATATTAGGGCTGACTCGTGGTACTCAAACATCACACATTGCCCGTGCCTGCCTTGAAGGAATTGCATTATCTGTTAATGATTCTGTTTCAAGTTTTAAGAAAGATTTTTCACAATTAAATGACATTCGTGTCGATGGTGGAGCTGCGGCTAACGAACTCCTCATGCAAATCCAGGCCAATTTTTCACAAAAAATTATTCTAAGACCAGAAATTATAGATACTACCGCATTCGGAGTTGCCATGGGAGCAATGGTAAGTAGAGGTGAAATTGGTATTGAGGACCTGGGTCGTCACTGGAAGCTGCAGAAAGAATTCAAACCAGAAAAAAATAGTTATTACCCAAAGAAAAAAGATCTTTGGGATTCATCAATCAAAAAGCTTTTTCTTTAATTATTTAAAGAGTAAATCCTTGAGCTCACTTGCCTTCGTTATCCCAATAAGTTCAACTTTATACTTACCTTTAAGATCATCAGCTGCGCGTTTCGAAGTAATGACCCGTTTGTAATTCATTTGGGCCACTTCTTTCAATCTCATTTCCATCATTGGTACGGATCTTACTTCTCCAGTTAAGCCAACTTCTCCTAGAAACAAAGTGTCATTTGCGATTGGAATTGCATAATACGAGCTTAATAATGAAGCAATAACAGATAAATCATTTTCTCGTGTTGTAAGCTTCATGCCACCGACTACATTTACATAAATATCATTATAAGAAAGTGGGATTCCCAAATATTTATCAATAACGGCGACTAAAAGTGCAACTCGATTTGTATCTAACCCCTGAGTTGTCCGACGTCCGACAGCAAATTT
>JBILYY010000134.1:0-9281 GCA_044377495.1 Bacteriovoracaceae bacterium
ACATACAAAGCAGGGTTTCAAATGGATGACCCCATCATCCATAGCGGAGGGCAGAATTTCAACACATAGAAAGGGGGAGGGATTAATTAATTCTTCTGTTGTCAGGTGGGAAGGTATTTGGATTAATGGGTGCGTGGACAAGTCTTTCCCTAGGGATTGTTGTGTCTCTTATAATTTTTATATAGTGGAATAACTAAAATCAGAATATAGTTATCTATAGCTTGAGCAATGGGGAAACTTTTGAAGATTGGCCATATAAGTATTTTAATTCTTTTAACTTTTGGATGCACTCAAAAGTTATTCAAGTCGTCCTATATGAAAAGAAATAATCCCGATGTGACTGTCTCTGTTCCTAGTGCTCCTGCGGAAAAAAACACTGAGATGCAAGAGGATTGCCTAAGGATGTATTTTCTATTTCCTGATAAGCTTAGGTGGGACAAAGGACTGCTTTATAAAAATATTTGTCCCAAATCCGATGGTATTCATAATGTGGAGCTAACCAGGCATTTTTTCATTATTCCTTTGATCTATTCCAAGGACTGTGTCGTTCTTACTGCGGATTGTGGCAAATGAGATACTACCTTCTTTTTTTATTTCTTTTAAACAGTTGTACCCATAAGATGAGCCACACGAAGCATGGAATAGTTCTTTTTGGTAATTCTCCTGGCGAATACGTGGTCAGCGACCAGAAGTTTTCATCAATTGCTTGTAATAAAATCTTTATCTTTATTCCCTACAGCATGGAGATGTTTGAGTCCGATTTAAAACATCAGAAGGACTTAAAAAAACATAATGCTGTTGGTGTAGCTTTCGCAGAGATGGAAGAAATTGCTACGTACAATTTCTTCAAAGCAACATGGTGTCAAACACTTTCAGGTCAATTAATGTTTAATAAAAATGAAATTGGTTCTACTGATAATAATCCAAATTAAACCAAAGCCCAAAGAAGGGCGTCTGCGTAGGGCTTCCCTCACGCCAGCCCCACTTTTTTAGCAAATGCATTCTTATAAGAAACTTCATTTTCAAGCTCTTTCAAAAACTCTGAAGAAGGTTTTTTCTCATTAAAGATATTTTTCTGGTACACCACTTTAAAATCCCCTGGAGTCAGACCTGATATCCGTTCAAGACTGGCCCCAAGAGAATCCAACCCGTCAATACACTGCTCAGAGAAATACGTTTGAAACATTTTCGATTTTCCCAAATTCGTCAGGTAATCAAATTTAACTTTATAATTAAACCGTCTCATTGCTGCCTGATCGAGTTTTTGCGTGAAGTTTGTTGAACATACGAGGAGTCCCTGGAAGTTCTCCATTTGAGTCAGAAGCTCATTAGTTTCTTCAGCGTGATATTCAGATCCACCTTCTCTGGATCCAAAAAATGAATCGGCCTCATCAAAGAACAGAATCGATCCGTTTTCTTGGGCCTCTTTAAAACATGCTGCGATATTTCTTACACTTTCCCCATACCACTTGGACCGGATGTCACTTGCGCGTTTAACAAGGAGCTCTCGGTCAGTCACTTCGGCCAAGTGTTTTACGAATTCCGTTTTCCCTGTACCTGGAGGTCCCTGGAGGAGGAGATTTAGGTTATAGACGCCTTTTGAGGTGAAGCTAGACTTTTGGGTGAGAAACTGGTCCGCGTAGCTCAGGAGCTTCTCAAGAGGGTAGTCAGAGTTCACGATCCCTAGATCATACTTGCTCGTTTTCTTTATAAGCCCAACATCCGCGCCTGAGGCAAACGTCTGGTGCTGGGAGAGAATGGACTTTAAGACTTCAAGTTTCTGGTCCTTGGTTTTTAAGCTCTCCATCCCTTGAACATCTTTTAGGGCCAGAGTTATCCCGCCAGAGTTCACCTTTAGGTTTTTAGCGAGATTTTGGATCTCGTTAGCATCCACGAACTCGATTCCTTGTTTTGCGACTTGAGTTTCCCAGACTTTTTTTCTCTGAGCAAACGACAACGGTTGAAATTCAAGCGAATAGGAAAAACGCCGTTTAGTTGATTCATCAATTCCATTTACCCTATTTGAGATCCAGATCATTTTGTGTTTAGCATTTTCAAGAAAGTCATTAACCCAAGCTTTCCTGTCACTTCCTTCGTCGGTATCACACTGCCACATTCCGTTATTAATATTTATAATCTTGTCGCATTCATCCACCACAATGATTGCATCGTCCCCTTGAATGATATTATGGGCCGCAATGATTGCCTGTTTTCTAAAATCTAGGCTCTCATCCCCGTCTGTGTCGGATTGGTTGATGAAATAGATTTTTTTTCCAGTTTCACGCGCCAGAGATTTCGCAAACTCCGTTTTGCCGGTTCCAGGGTGCCCGTAAAGGATAACATTAACCCCGCCCTTTACCTCGAGAAGCTTTTTAATGGCATGAGTTTTATCAACACTCACGTTATGATCCTTGAGGAGAACAGAATCAAAGAGACTTACTTCTTTAACGTAATCATCTTCAATTGACTGCTTACTTAGTCCTCCAAGGAAGCTTACGACTGATTCAGATAATTCGAGAGAGTCCTCACGTTTAGATTTTTTAATAATTCCGGCCTTAATAAGCGGGGAATCCTTAGCGAAAATATCTTTGAGTTCATCGGATTTAAGTTCAAAGAACCTGCAGAAATATTTTATACTTTTATTGATTTTAGTTATATCAAGCCGGCGATTTGAAAAATAATCATCAACGTCTTCATCAGTTCGGTCAAGATAAAGAAATGTCACAATTTCAATTTCTTTAACCGTTAGTTTAAAAACGCTTGAAAAATTTTCAAGATTTTTTTGGTAGTCAGTTTTTGGATACTTTTTAAGAATTTGTTTTTCATGAATCTTTTGTTGAAGAATTTTAAATTCCGAAAGTATATTTGGAAAACTCGTGAAGACCATATTGAGTTCTTTTGCCCAATCATCTGAATCATTTTTAGCGTTCTCTAAATCCTTCGTTTTTTCAGTCATCCATTCTAGATTAAATTCTTCTGAGCTTAGTCTCGTATAGCTTCGACCTCGCATGCCCTGAGGTAGGCTTGAAGTCCTTTTAATTTTTGTTGGCCTATCTTTAGCTTGTTCCTCATGCATTTTCTTAACGATCATTTTATTAATCTTCACAATGTCCGCACTTTCAAACTGCTTGTGTGCAAACTCGAAGTAATCTTCATCGAAGGTTTTGCCCATGAAGTCTGCGGCCCTAACTGCGTAGATCTTTTTAGCATTCTCAAGGTACTGATCTTTAAACATGATTTCTCCTCAACTTTTCCGAGTATCATACCGAATAGGTTGGACATATCATGTCGTACGATTAATTGGGGTACTCTCTATGTCTAAGCTGTTGGAAAGTAAGGGTAAAATTCCAAGACAAAATAGGATCAAGCGGCTCTTATCAAAGAGATCTGAGGAGCATGCGCTCTCACTTACCGAGATTACGGAACTTCTCAATTCCGAAGGTTTCAGTGTTAATCGTAAGACCATTGAACGAGACAGAGACGAAATCACAACTGACGAATTCCCCCTTTCTGAAACTGATTCAAATCCTGTTAAATATTTCTTTAACGGCGAGCTCCCTCAAAACTATGAACTGGTGTTTGATGAAAACCAACTTCAAACAATTGTCTTAGCACTTCAAAGCTTAAAGCAGATGTCTCCTAAAGTGATCAAGTCACTTTGCAGCGAAGTAGAAGACACCCTTGTAGATAGGCTACCAAAAGAATTAAAAGATGAATTCAAGCACCTTCAAAGCATCTCTAACGCTTCTCCTACCATTCTAGGAGAAGGTGGGGATATTGACCCAGGTGTTCTTCAAACGGTCCTTCTTTGCCTTAGAAAGGGGAAAGTTTTTGAATGTACCTATACTTCTCCAGATGAATCAAGATCATCAAAGGGAATAAGAAGCTTTGCCCCACTTAAGCTTCATTTTGTTGGTACCCCATACCTGTACGTCTACGACACCGAAGATAATAAGATTAAGATGCTTCGGATTTCAAGAATCCACAATGTGACCATGTCAGATAAAGACGTGAAAAAATCCCGGGCAAGGGAGATCAATCTTGAGCACGTGTTCGGTGGATACGGAAAGGGCACAGAGAAAATTATTGATTACGAAATCACTTGCACCAAACCAATGGCGAACAAGTTCAGTGAACAGAGAATTCATCCCTCTCAGAAAATAGAAGTCCTTAAGGGAGGACTGTTTAAAATTACCTTTTCGGTAAATGATAGTTTGGAGGTTGTTCGAATGCTCGCTCAGTATGGGGAGTGGATCAGAGGGATTCGGCCGGAGAGTGCTTATGAGAAAGTTAAGGCGATTTGGGAGCAGGGGTTGAAAGCATCCTAGGTGTTTATTTTGAGTCCACAGGAATCGGGGATTTAATGGATGGCCACCAGACATATACAAGCAGGGGTCTTTTTCTGAATTGTGCCAGATTTATCGTCTTATTTTTAGCTCTTTCGAATGCTGATTACTCCTACTCTTCAGGTGAAACAAAACAGTTAAATCAATTACTGAAATTATTTTCAGGACATTCGAACTCAACGTGCTTGGAAAACTTTGAAATGCAGGCAGCACCACTAGGCTTAACTATAACAGAAATACAAAAGTGGCAGAAAAAAGAGATAACTGTTTGTTGGGCCAGTAAAGCGCAACAAGATAAAGCATGTCGAGGGTCAGGACTTATTGAAATTGAAAATGGGCCCGCCAATGCAACAAACTTAAAAAAAGAAATCCAGGATATAATTGTAAAAGAATACACTTTGGCCAAGACAGGAATTCATTATGTTGGCTGGAAGTCTTGTTCAGAAAATGAACCCTACGATGTCATGCTATTTACAACTTCGTATACAAAACCCTTTGTTTTAGAGGGGGGACTTGGGGAAGCTTCGCTTGGCCCTTGCTCAAATTACAAAAACAGTGAGTACCCAGAACGAAATAAACCTTACGTAGTTTTTGGTTTCGACTCACGTAGTATTCGTCAGGGTCTACTTGCTCAGCAGGATCTTCGGATAACCGCCCTTCATGAGTTTGGTCACCTTTCAGGGCTATACCATGAACATATGAATGATCCTGATTTAATAGAATTCCTAAATAAACAATCTGAAGATCAACACGTCGTCGCGACCTCTGTAAAAGACGATATATCAGTAATGAATTATGAGTTTAATCTTTTGGTTCAAAATAAAGGATTAAATTTTATTCAACAAAAATCTAATAGAGCAGTTCGTTCTGAATCTAATATTGTAAAGATAAAATCGATTAATGAGAATGAAGAAGAGGTCAATATCAGTATTGGCCTGAGTAATGGAGATATTCATGCCTTGAAATGCTTATACGTTTATTCAGCTTCAGAGAAAAAGTCCAAGTGTAATAGCAATTATGTTCCCTGATGGACAGTCATAGTAATTAAGACCCGAGGCTCCTATGAAGAAATTTTTTATACCGAAACTTTTCAATAAAGACGGCAGTGTCACGATTCAAGAGTTCAAGGAACTCCCAGCATCCTTATTTTCTAAACCGGTGAAGGAAACTCCAGAGATGGGGTATTGCATGATTCTAGACACTGAGACAACCGGCCTTGATCATGAGAAAGATGAAATTATTGAGATTGCGATCAGGAAGTGGATTTACCATAAGCGTGATCATTATTTAATTAAACCTGTTGAAGAATATTCTCAATTGAACGAGCCCGTTAAAAATGAGATCTCTGAAGCCATCACAGAAATCACTGGCATCACCAAAGATGATGTTAAGGGCAAGAAGATTGACTGGAGCATTGTATCGAGGATGATTTCTCAATCAGATTTTGTGTTAGCTCATAATGCAGGGTTTGATAGGCCTATGATTGAAGCTGTACCAGAGGTCTCTGAAATTTCCGGATCTAAAATTTGGGCATGCTCTTTTGCGCAAGTTGACTGGGCCGGGAAAGGGTTTTTGTCTTCAAAACAAGAACTACTCAGTATCTTTCACGGGTTTCACTACGCGGGACACAGAGCACTTACTGATATTGATGCTTTGGCAAATCTACTTCTTCAGGGTGATTACTTGAAAGAGATTTTACTTAATGCAAAAACGAAACAGGTAAAAGTTGATTGTATCCAAGCACCTTTTGATTCAAAAGATACTTTGAAAGCGAATGGCTTTTCTTGGGATGGATCAAACAAGTTTTGGACCAAGCTAGTTTCTGAGACAGAGGTTGATGAGATGAAGGTGTTTCTGACGGAGAAGGTTTATTCAAAAGGGAAGATGGGGGCGGAGTTTACACCCATAAATATTCGTGATCGTTTCAAGGCTTAATTTTTAAGAATCACAAGGTTAGATTTACCAGTAGAATAGAATCAAAAGGAAACGATTATGAGAACGGATAAACTGGTGTTGGGTTTCGTTATGCTCCTAAGTGCTACCGCAAGCTTTGCCACTACCAAGTGCCCATGTGACGATGCCTGGTCCAAATTGAAACGTAATTATGTCTGGAAAATTATGTGGAATTCATCTCTTAAGAAAGAAGTGGATAGACTCATTTCAAGATCATATTACGATGCCACAAAAGGAACCCATGAAGGGCAAGCAATAAATATAGGAAATGATGTACTTGATAATCGGGGATTATATTGCTCTTCAGGTTATACAATTAGTCGTGCAACGCCCGAGCAAGTTGAGAGCAGTGGTAATTTTCGTCCTCGAGGAGAACCCGCAATCGAAAATGCATTAGTTTTTTTAAAACTCACTGCCACCGAGTATGATGCTTGCGCACTTAGCTTAGAAAAGTTTGAGGTTAAGTAATACAGAACGCCTTGAGCGCAGAATTTACAAGAATCACCTCACCAGTAATACCTCTTACTCGAATCCAAATAGCACCCAGGCTTGGGGTAGAAGTTGGTAGATTGGGTTTTCGGGGATGATCACGGTTCGGAAGTTCTCGGCATAATCAACAAGGCACTTCATCCGGGCTCGTGGTGTCCGGCTTTCCACAAGAACATAGAGTTACTAACATACAAAAAGATAATAGGGGCTTTAAGAACTTCATGGAGGGGGGGAGGAACCTAGAGTTCTTGTATGTCTAATGTAGTTCTAATTTAGCCTGTGCTTTCAAGGGGAAATCGACTCTTTTGATCTCCTCAGAAAAATTAGTTCTCTACTAGAACGGGATTGGGATTAAAGCTTCTATCTACAAGATGAATCGCATCCGCGGCGTGGTTTGTTTGGGGACGCTTTAACTTTTTTAATGACCTCAAGAAAATTATTTTCGATATCATCATCAAGATTCAAAGTGACGAGGTATTTTTCATTCTTCTGCCCCACTTCCTCAAGTTCGGAGTAAGGAAAGAAATGATCCGCATCTGGGGCAACGAGAACAATCATTCCTAGATTAGTATTTGTATAAACATCTAGTACAGGTCCAAGGATTGATAACTTTTGATCAAACATCTCCACTGTTTTGATAACACCAATCGCCTCATCTTTGACGAGCTTCTCAAAAAGACGAAGAATGGCAGGACCTGCATTCTTTGAATTAGAAAAAATGAGGAGACCAATTTTATAGTTATGCATAATTAAAAAGGTTTTATCACGAACGCGCCTTGAGATGCCATCAAAAAGTTTAAATAAGACCATCTTGTAAATTTCAGCCTATTCCTAAAAAGGTGGACCCCTCAAACTAGAGTATGTAAAATGTAGTTCTAATTTTGCCTTTGAATTGCGAGCAGATCTTTAGTCTTTTTCAGAGTGTAAATAATATACAGTTACAATTAGTTTGAGATTTATTGTAATTTTAATGTTCTAGTGAAATTTAACAGGAAAAAATATTATGAAAAAAATTTTAATTTTAATTTCACTTTTTACCAACCTTGCTCATAGTGCTTCTTCATTGACACTGAAAGACATCAACACAGGTACCCTGTTTGGCAGAGGTGAAATAACTAGAGTTAAAATTGTTACGCATCAAGATAGCAGTCGAAAAATATTGGAAACAACTTTTACAACGGCTCTAGGTAGCTGCTCAACACGTAGCTTTGACGTTATCACTGCACTTCAGATTGCAAGAGATGTTAAAAGTAATTCAATCATCGAAGTTATATGTTCTGTTGGAAATGCTTCTAGGGACCCAGTAAACTACAGTTCAGTAACAGGCGTACAATTTAATTACTGACCTTCCCCCAATCTTTACTCCGGCCTAGTTTGAGTCACAAGGACTAAAGTCTTCTCGAATCCAAATAGCACCCAGGCGAGGGGTAGAAGTTGGTACATTGGGTATTGATGTAATCGGGGATGATCAAGGTTCGGTAGTTCCCGGCATAATCAACCTGGCACTTTATCCGGGCCAGAGGAGTCCGGAAATAAAGCGATACCCGCATGCTCTAAGACAATAGGAGACGCGTCTCGTAGTTTAAATTCGTCTATTTTTATGGCTTTTTGAGCTTCGCTCTTTGTTTTATCAAATCAAACTGTCCGGCGACGGCACTTTGTAAAAAACTTCTCATGGCCTCTATTATATTTTCATTGTTAAACAATGTGGCCAGTAACGGTCTTATTACTTCTACTAAATTATCATAATCAAAAACTGCATTGAAATTTTGTGATTCAGATAAAAGTGCAACAATGTCTTCCAAATCTTTACTAAATCTCGGATCCTTGGCACCACGGTTATAAAAAGCTTCCAGTTTGGTTGCTAGAAAATATGCCAATGGAAGAATAAATATTGTCTGACCATTTGGAAGCTTCAATACTTCTTTGTGTTTAAAACCACTTTTATAATATTTATTTGAAAATCCTAAGACCTTTTCATCAAGTGGCATTATATCTACTATGATTCCTAAATATTTCCATCTGCAAATTGGTGCATTCTTTGATTGATCTGGAGAAAACTTAAGGGCAAGTAGTTTTTCGCTGAAGGCAGAATATTTAGCAGCTGAAAAGATCTCGATAATTACATCAACGTCATCAGTTGGCCTAATCTCATCGGCCGTATCCAAGTTTAGATACAATGCAACGGTTGATCCTCCTACAAAAACAACATCATTGTTAAGTTCTTGCAAGGCCTTTGCAACTTCTTGAATCATCTCTATATTGTGAACGTTCATCCTAATATTCTCTTTTTGAGTTCTTCTTTTGCAATTTCTTGCTCTCGGACTTTTCCAACCCGCAAAGAATCAATCAATGCTAACATCTCATACAGTTTAGGGTCTACGAGGGCCGCATCAGGAGCTTTTTCGTAAAGAGGTTCAATACTTTCTCCCTTAACTGTCCCATTCAAATGCGGCCAAACATATTTATCATCTGAAACGATTTTTGATTTCA
>JBILYY010000135.1:0-9258 GCA_044377495.1 Bacteriovoracaceae bacterium
CACTTTGCGCTGGTGGAAGTAATGAAGAGACCAACCTATGGCCTCAACACGTTTCTGTTTATACTATCACTGACCCTCTTGAAGGTTTAGGCTGCGAAAAAATGAAAGAGGGGAAAATCCTTCAGAAGAACCTGATCATTCTGATTAAGAGAGCAAAACTTAATCATTCAGAGGTTCCAGGAATCCTCAAAAATCTTCAGGACCTATAAGATTTTTCATTTTTAATCATGGGCCTCTAGGCCTATCATTACTACTATGGAATATAAGAACGTATATCTTGCGGCCGTAGGCATAATTGGTGCGCTATTTTGGCTACTCGATTTTTTTAAAATTTTTCAGAAAACTCATTTATATGCTCCACAAAATCATGGCAAGCCTGTGGTTTGGCGAAGATTATTAAGATTTTTGATCCTTTTAATTGGTTTGGCAGGATGGGCATTACTCTCCTATTCACTGATGCAGCCAAGAAGACCTGAAACATTTTCTTCGGCCAAAATCAAAGTGAATGACATCGTTATGTGTTTAGATGTTTCACGCTCCATGCTTGCTGACGATATTTTACCAAATAGACTAGAGGCAATGAAAGAAAAGGTTCGGGAGTTTGCCAGACTCAGACCAACAGACAGAATTTCAGTTGTGCTCTTTTCCGAAAAAGTTATTACTCTCCTCCCACTAACTACTGATCCTTCACTCCTGGATCAAGTTCTCGCAGAAATCAGTATTGGTTACCTAGGAAGCGGAACAAATATCGGAGATGGTCTGGCTCTTTCTGTAGCGCGCTTAGTGGATAGCCCTACCAAGAATAAAATTATCATTTTGTTAACGGACGGTGTGGCAAATGTCGGAACACTGACTCCGACTCAAGCCGCAGAAGAAGCGAAAAAATATGGAATCAAAGTCCATACAATTGGATTTGGAACAGACAATGATGCAAAAATACCAGTGGGTAACGGCATCTTTGGCACCCAATATCAGAGAATCCCCGGCGGCTCAATCGATTTTGATACGCTAAAAGAAATAGCAAAGATGACAAATGGAAACTTTTATCCGGCCAAGAGTAAAAAGGCCCTTGAGGATATTCTGGATGATCTTAACAAATTAGAGAAAACTGAAATCGAGAAAAATGAACAAGTTGTTTATGAAGAACTCTTTTATAAATTCATGCTCTACGGCATCGTATTCTTAATTGGTGCCGAGTTACTTCGCAAGTTTGCTCTAAGGGACGTGGTATGAATTTTCTTAAGATGGATCTTCTTCCCTATATCCTTGTTGGCATTTTTATTTTTTCAATCACCCTGTTTTGGTTAGAGAGAAAATATTTTAAACTGGTTAAGCTTTATTGGTTTTATGGTAGAAGTTTTTTTCATTACTTCTCAAGCCTGTTATATATCGGTGCCATCTTTTTACTTAGTTTGGCCTTACTAGACCCTAGAGGCCCGGATGAAAAAGTAAAAGTCGAAGTTCCTGAGTCAAAAACCATCATACTCATAGATACTTCTGCCAGTATGCTAGCAGAAGATGTCCAACCCAGCAGACTCAGTAAGGCCGTACTTGTGGCAAAGCATTTTGCACGCAAGGCAGCTGGCCAGCAAATTTCGATCGTAGCTTTTGCAGAAATTCAAAAAAAGATCGTTCCCTTTACATCTGATCTTGATCTTATTGATGCTCGCTTAGACAGTATCAAGAATTTGAAGAATCAAAATGGATCTTCTGCCATCAGTATTTCCATACAAGAGTCTATTCAGTACTTCAAAGAAGTTAGCAAAAACCCTATGGGTAATATTCTTGTTATCACTGACGGTGAAGAAAACGCTAGTTCTCTCAATTTAAAAATTCCAAAAGAAATTAAATTAGCGTTTGTTGGGATAGGGACTGAAAGAGGTGGAAGGATTCCACTTGATGACAGACAAGGCTTTCGTTTTGGTTACAAAAAGTTTAAAGGCCAAGACGTTATAACCAAGGTCAATGAAGATTTTTTTAAACGAGCAGTCGCTGATATTCCGGAAGCAAAATACTGGATGGTGAATACTTACAGTTTACCAACTGATGAAATGAAAGAATTCTTCTCAGGCGTGAAAGGAAAAAATAAAAGTGAACGGGATATGACCGTTAGGCCTGTAAAGATGGAACTCTTCGTTGTTCCGGCGATATTGTTATTTATTCTCGCCTTCTTGTTCAAAATGATCAGAGTCTACAGTCCACCTAAAGCATCTTAAGAAACAACTTAGGTTTGATCGTCGCAGCCGCCAGCATCCCGCCTGTCATCGCTCCTGCCACTCCCCCAGTCGCAACATCACTGGCCGACATATAAAGGCCAGGAATGGGCGTTCTAGTCTGAAGATGAGCAGAAAGAAACCTCTTGGGTGTATGCTCCAGTCCATAAATCGCGCCTTCCGGAGTTTCCACATAAAAAGTGGTGGAAAGTGGAGTTGATAGTTCATGATAAACAATCAGTTTAGGGATCACGGCTTTTTGGCGGAGTCAGCTGAATTTTTCGATAAGGTCTTATTTAAGAAAAACTTCTTCCCTCACACATCAATTTAATGAAGACCACTCGGATTTTTTCTTTCCGGCACATCTTTCAAAATTCGACGATATTTTTTGTAGCGTGAGGAGTTGCTGTGGGTATGCTTAGGTTGAGACGCTTTATTGTCCCCCATTACATCACCACCGCTTTCTTCAGAGACTCCACAAGGTTGTAATTTTTTATTTTGATACATATTCAAAAGCATTGCTTCAACATTTTGATATAAAGCCTTTTCATCGGGACAAAATTTCCTCAGGAAGACGAGATCGTTAAGGTAGGTTGATCTCTCGTCATTATTACCGAATCTAAAATGATGATTCCCTTTACAGGCAAGCTGCTTTCTCCTGTTTCGAACATGCTGTGTTTCATGCCTCATCACTTCGTAGAATCGACATACGGATCCGTCCCATTTATCAAGATCGTAGACAACAATTTTCTTAAGATGGTTCGTCAGGCCCAATACATTAGGCCCTAACCCATAAGCATTTAAGTGATAGTCTCCCAAAGGATATTCCATCTCAAAAGTGGTTGATTTCATGGCAGGAAGCGGATCCTTACTTTCTAAGAGAGTTTGAATAAGTTTTTCTTTAGCTTTTAATCCCTCGTAGGTCCGGGAGTATAATTCCATTGGAAGTAGATACTGTTCTGTTTGCTTGGAAAATGAAGTGCGAGGGATAGAGAAGTCTTTGGCCACCACTCCGAATTCGTCCCTAACAGTAATCTCAAAATTTATATTTCCAACACTACATTCTTGAAACGCTGTTTGTATATTCGCGAGTGGTCCTTTGAATTGAGCTTTCCATCGATAAAAATCATTATCAACTTTGAGAGTCTCTTCATAAGGGTTACACAGATAGAAATCGATACAGTTTTTGACTCTGGCAAAGACCTGCACATTATTAGTCGTAATTTCGATCTCTTGGGCCTGAGCGAAATTGAATGTCAGAAGGATCAGAATAAAAATCATGATTGGGATGATAAACTGGAATCAATGAAATGGATAAACACCTACAATTATTACATGAGAATTTAAGTGAGATGCCAAATTTTCGGGTCAAATGACTGATTACAGGGCCAGTGATTATATTCACTATTCCTAAAGAGGGAAATTAATTATCGAAAAAAAGAATAGGCAAAATTAGAAAGACATTTTACATACTCTCGCTATACGTATCCCCCATTCTTAGGAATCGGATGACCTTGAGTCTCACTTTTAAAGGAAATTTTCACGGCTTTTTTGCGGAGTCGGCTAAAATTTACGAGACGGTCTTATTTAAGATTTTTTTGAAGAAGCGGCATTACGAATGTGCTTAAGGCTGCACGAACTTTATCGACTTAATCCAAGGGTGTTTTAGATAGCCTTTACTGATCTCAAGAACCACTTTTCCATTTGAATGGAGACTCGTATAAACATCATGAGAAATAGTGAGTTCACTCGGGATATTAAAACTGTCCACATAGATAGGAGGTTCAATCACCATATGATAAGTGGTAGTAGTGCTATTTCTTCTACGATGTGTTTTTGGGAACCAGCTAAGTAATTTTGCCTCAACCATCTCGCCTGGCCTGGTATCTAACTCTATGTTGATATCACTAATCAAAGCTATTCCGCTGGTGGGAACTGCTAAACCTAAAACAAAAATACTTTCTAAGATAATTCTGTGACCTCTTGAAGACCCTCTCAGAATTAAAAAGATAATCACAATAAGGGCAAACGCAATTCCAAGACCAGCAAAAATGCCCTGTTTAGCAAGAGGAAAACCTTCAAGATAAATATCCTCATCTTGGATGTAATATTGTGCAAATGACATATATCCATAGATTAGCAAAGAATAAATCCCAGATTCAATGATGAGAACTTGCCATGTAAATGGATCTTTCAACCTGTTATAGGTTTTTACATCCACTTTATTAAATTCCAGGAAGAGATTGGTAAATGTATTAAGAATTGGAGTATAAACGTGCACATCACCTTTAAATTCAACAATAAGATTCTTTCCATCAGAACTAACAGAAGTGCACTTATGCGAGAACAAGGTAGCAATCTCAACTCGGCTTTTCTGATTTTCACGAAAAAAACGATTTAAAACTGGATGATCGCAGGCAATATAAGTACGGATATCAAAATTTTGATCGCCCGTCTGATATTCTTCTGAGAAACCTAAAGACTTGAAGATGCCATCCATCTTGTTTTCGCGAGTCAGTTTGAAATTAGGTAAAGTGAGACGTATCTTAAAATATGTATTTTGAACACCGTGCTTACCATTTTTTTTTGAGACAGTCACAGCAACATTATTTACAGTTTTTTCCTCGTCTGTTGTCGATTTCCAAGAGAGGTTTTTTCGTAAGCAACGTAAGAGAAAAGCACCAACGACAACAATCAATTTTAATATGAACCACATTAAAAAATGATAACGGAATGAACCTATAAAAGCTACTCCTGGTCCGAATGCTATTCAAAACGTCACATATCTTCCGGTCTTTACCAGACATTATCCTCAGGCTTTTTTGGTACACTTTCGCGGAAAATTATCAAACTGCCTGTATTAACTTTAGTTACAATGAATATTCTTAATTACAGCCTTAAAAACAGTACAAGGTCTATTTTCATCTGTTGCCGTATACTCAATATCAGCTTGAATCTCGCATTTAGAGGTAGTCACCACGTATCCACTTTGCGTCATAATGACTGATTGAATGTCTCCTGAAGTTACAACAGCAGCATTAAGATTTTTATTATTTAGAACTGCATTTATTTCCTCTACTGCGCAATGATATCTAAAACCTGCTGCGTGACTGTTAGAAATAAAAAGACTTGATACTGAAAATAAAATTGTAAAAAATAAAGATTTCATCTTAATCCTTCGTGAATTAAAAAAACTATATCTATTCGTGTTTGGGGTGCAAATAAAAAAAGCCTCAGCAAAATGGGTTAAATTTTACTAAGGCTTTTTTTGGTGCCCACTCGCAGAATCGAACTGCGGACACAAGGATTTTCAGTCCTTTGCTCTACCGACTGAGCTAAGCGGGCATATCGAAATTCGGATAACTTGTACTTCTAAAAAAGAGAACTCTAAGTTAATGTTTCAGAGAAAATTCGTCAACGACTATTCACTAAAAGATGATAGTAACGTCTCGAGTCAAAGGATTTTATGTCCTCGAAAGTTATTTGTTTAGAGCTGTCGCTCCCTTGGTTCCAGGTGAACGCATTGGCATTTATACCTTCGCCGGAGAAAACTCCGATTAAGAGTGAATGGGCGCTATTCAGTCACGGCTACACGTCTCACAAGGGCGATTGCCTGAATTGGGCAACCAGGATGGTTGAGGGTGGGGTTCCTTGCATGATTTTCGATCAACCCGGCCATTATCTGGGCAGCTTTCATGAAGTTAGTAACTTTGAGCATTTTACGGAGCATGTTCATGAACTTTTTGCTGAGGCCTATATTCGTTTACAAGGGCTGCTAGAGCAGCAACTTGGATTCGGGCAGTATCCGGCCAATACCGCGATTATTCTTGGTGGACATTCTTTAGGTGCTTTTACTTCCATTAAAGCGCTGGAGCTTCCAGCTTTTGCGAAACTTAATCGTTTGGCCGTTGCTGTTGGTATTGGAATCGGTCAAAGACAAGCAACGCATCTTTTTGAAACGGCCTTTTATGAAAGAACACTCTCAATTCGAAGACAGTTGGTTTCTCCTCAGCTTGATTCCAAAGACGTCTTTGGTTGGTTGAAAGAGCAAAAAGAAAACATTGTTCTTTCCGGTGAGCGGATTCATTTGATTACTGGTGAAGATGATATCGTTGTGGGAAATCTGGGAATGGAAGCTTTTTTAGAGGTGCTGGAGAAACAAGGCAACGTCGTGACTTGGGAAAAACCCAAACGCCTTCCTCATCATGAGCCAGCAGCTGCAACGGCTCATATATATTCGTTTCTTAAGAATCATTTCGGTTGGAATTAGAAAGAATCGCTTTCAAATTTTTAAGCCATCCCTCTTTACCAGGCCGATCAAAAGCAGTGCCTGAAAGTTTTCGTTTAAAACCGCGATTAGATTCTTTGTCGATAATTTTTACCAAATCGTTTATTGGTAAGCCAAAGAACCAATCTTTTAAAAATGACAAACGCTCAGGCAGTTTAAGCGCGCCAATGACTCTCGCAAGTGGTTTGCGGTTCCACGGACAAACGTCCTGACAAATATCACAACCAAAAAACTCTCCGCGAGATTTATCGAAACCTATTGGGGCTTCAGCATCTTTAAAAATCTCAATGGTGTAAGTTGAAATGCACTGGGAAGCAATGATCGTTCTGGCCTCGCCATCAATGGCCTTGGTGGGGCAAGCATCCACACAGGCCGTGCACTGACCACAATGATCGACATCGATCGTTGGATTTTCTATTTTTAGTTTTTGATTAAGGAGAAGAGAACCAATGATAAAATAGCTACCTTCTTTTTGATTAATTAACATCGAATTTTTGCCAAACCAACCTAATCCTGCCCTTAAAGCAAGATCTCTTTCTAAAACAGGTTGAGTATCGAGTGCAATAAAGTGTTTGAGATCGGGATTTGATTCTTTGAGCAGAAGAAAAATGGAATTCAACCGGTCTTTCAAGGCATGATGATAATCCTCACCCTCAAATCCCAACGTGTACGCGGCTACTTCATTGCGATTATTATCCAGCATCCATTTCTTAGCTTCCTGATAACTGAAAAGAAAAACCAAGGCGGATTGGAATTCAGGATAAATATTTTTTATATCTTTACGAAGGTCTTTACGATGATCAGATAAATAACCAAGTGGACCCTGCAGATCATCTTTTACCCACTGTTCATAACGACCCAATGATTGGGGAACTGATTCTTCAGTATATCCCCAGTCCAGAATTCCCAATGAGTTGAGTGAATCTGCAGATAGGGTCAAAAGGTCTTTCATGGATTGGTTGGAATAATCTCAATAGCACCAGTTGGACAAGCTTCTACACATTGCATGTCGAGGTCACACATATGAACTTTAGAAGCATCAATTCTGGTATCGCGATTTTTTTCTAACTTCGTTGTCCAAATCTCATAAGGACAAACGTTGATACAGGCCTGGCATGAAGCACAGATGCTTGTATCAAGGGAGAGCTTTCCCTTGTCAAAAGACACCTCCTGGATCGAATCTTGATCCAAGTGCCTGAGGGCTTTAGGGATATCTTTAATAATCTCAACTCTAATTGAGTTTGTTGTCCCTTGGCGAAAGAATTGGCCATCACCAACAGTGATGACAACTTTCTCACCCAGATCGAGAAGCTTCTTCTCTTTTAATTCTTCAATCATCATATCGCCGAGTTTGGTTAAATCTGTATGATCATGAATATTGAAAAAATATGGGTTAATTCCCCAATATAAACTCATTCTGCGAATAATATTTAATGAGTTTGTTACGCCTAAAACAGGAGTATTTGGACGAAACCTTGTCATTTTTTTACAAGAGTTTCCACCCTCGGTAATGGAAATAATCCAACGAGCGTGATTTTTCTCTGCCACAATTGCAGCTGCAACTTGTATAGAGGCCGTCACACTAGAAATATCCATATGACGAAGCAGTGGTCTTTCTTTAGGGGCCTTCTCAGCTTCCTCAATAATTTGACCCATAATAGTGATGGCCTCTAATGGATATTTTCCAGAAGCCGTTTCACCCGATAGCATAACAACATCTGTTCCATCCCAAATAGCATTGGCCACATCTGAAGCTTCCGCACGAGTCGGAGCAGAATTAGTGATCATCGATTCAAGCATTTGAGTTGCTGTTATAATGGGTTTACCAAGCTCGTTACAAAGCTTAATCATTTTTTTCTGGATACCAGGAACCAAATGGTTTCCTACCTCTACACCCATGTCACCACGCGCGATCATAATCACGTCGGATACTTGAATAATACTTTCCATGTTATCTAGGGCTTCCGGCTTCTCAATTTTAGAAACGATCGGAACTTGAACTTTCATTTGATGCAGAAGAGATTTAACTTCAAGAATATCTTCTGCTGTACGAACAAAACTTAAAGCAACGTAATCAATTCCTTGCTTTAGGCCAAACAAAAGGTCTTCGCGGTCTTTTTCAGTAAAGCTCGGAGCAGAGACATTAACATAAGGAAGGTTGATTCCTTTATTTGATTTGAGAATCCCACCAACTTTGACTTTTATTTTAAGCACATCACGATCTTTCTCAATCGCCTCTGCCACGATAAGACCATCATCAAAAAGTATATTTGCTCCCACGTGAGCATCTTTAACCAGATTCTTATAAATCGTAGGGATGAAGTTTTTGTATTCCGGATACTGATCTTTCACTAGTGAAGGCCCAATAACCCAAACGTCACCATCATTGAGCTGAAGAGGTTCGGGTAATTTATCCACCCGAATTTTAGGACCCTGAAGGTCTAAAAGAATAGCAACTTCTTTACCTACATTCTTTGAGGCTTGACGGACATTTTTGATAGATTGTTCATGAGCATCATAGGTTCCATGAGACATATTAACTCTGGCGGCATTCATTCCGGCCAAAATCATTTTTTCCAGCATCTCAATTGTATTGGAGCTGGGTCCGATAGTCGCTATGATCTTAGCTCGGCGGCCAGTCATAGATTATTTCTTTTGAAAAAAGTTATTAGCTAATACGTTTATATTCTTTCATTGAATCAATTTGCTCTTGAAAACCAGTTTTAAGAGCGTTTATTTGGGCTTCATAAGCAGAAA
>JBILYY010000136.1:0-9228 GCA_044377495.1 Bacteriovoracaceae bacterium
TACCCTTGACGTTGTCCAAAACGCTATTATCTTATTGATGTTACAAATAACTAGGGGCTTCAGTATGTTTAAACGTATTTTCTTATTTGTTCTTACAAACATTTTAGTGATGGTAACTGTCTCCATCGTTCTAAGTGTTCTCGGTGTAAATCATTACGTAACTGCACAGGGTCTTAACTATTCCTCTCTTATGATTTTTTGTCTTGTTTGGGGTTTTGTAGGTTCAGGGATTTCTCTGATGCTCTCAAAGTTTATGGCCAAACGAATGATGGGTGTCGAGATTGTGGATGAGCGCGGCCAATATGCTGAGCTAGTAAGAAAAGTTCACGCGCTTGCGAGGGCCGCTGGACTTACAAAAATGCCTGAGGTCGGAGTTTATCAGTCGCCCGAAGTAAATGCTTTCGCAACTGGACCTTCACGAAACAATTCACTTGTGGCCGTGTCTTCTGGGCTTCTTCAACAAATGACGGTTGATGAAGTGGAAGGAGTTTTGGCACATGAAATCGCTCACGTTGCGAACGGCGATATGGTTACGATGGCCTTAGTACAAGGTGTCGTGAATGCTTTTGTTATGTTCTTTGCGCGCATTGCCGCTTTTGCCCTTCAAAATGTTATGTCAGGAGATCGTGATGATGATCGACCGGCAGCATCGGGGTTTGCTTATCACATATCGGTTATGGTTTTTGAAATAGCTTTCTCATTTTTAGGAATGTTTGTGGTGGCCTACTTCTCGAGGATTCGAGAGTTTCGCGCTGACAAAGGTGGGGCCCAATTTGCAGGGAAACATAAAATGATTTCGGCTTTGAGAAAACTTAAACAGAAAATTGATATCGTTGATGATTCAAATGATCAAATGAAGGCGATGAAAATTTGTTCTAAAAAAGGATTAATGTCTTTTCTATCAACTCATCCGTCTTTAGATGATCGTATTGCGACTTTAGAGCGGGGCAATTGAAGATAAGGTTTTTTGATAATCTAGAATAAGCTGATTCACGACTTGGGCCACACTTGGGCAATCGTGGATCAGTGAACAACCCTGTCCAATTTCAATTTCGCCATTTTGCATATCACCATCAAGCATCCCGGCCTTCGCGCGTCCATGGCCAAGAAGAGACACAATTTCTTCCTCCGAAGCTCCCTGATCTTCAAGTTTTTTTACTTCATTAAAGAAAGCATTTTTCATAAGTCTGACGGGAACGTACTTTTTCATCATCAGCATTGTGCTTGAAGGATTAGAATTGAGAATTGCTTGTTTAAAATTTTCATGTGCACTTGATTCAATAGTTGCAACAAAACGAGTTCCTAGTTGAACCCCTTGAGCACCGAGCGCAAATGCGGCCGCAATACCTCTGCCATCAACAATACCACCGGCAGCGATGACGGGAATTTTTACAGCATCAACGACTTGTGGAATGAGGACCATGGTAGTGATTTCATCTCGTCCATTGTGTCCACCTGCTTCAAAACCTTCGGCGATAATGGCATCGCAGCCTGCAGCTTCACATTTTCTTGCAAGCTCAGGACTTGAAGTCACATGAATGACTGTTGCACCTTGGTCTTTAAGCCACTGAGTGTATGTTTTAGGTGAACCAGCAGAAGTGATTATTATTTTGAGGCCTAAGCGAAGTGCAGTTTCCAATTGCTCTTTGGACTTTTCGTAGAGAAGCGGAACATTTACGGCCAGACGTTCCGGGTGAGAAGTTAAACTTTTTGCCTTGAGGATGTGCTGTTCAAGAAGATCGGGCTTCATGGACCCGGCACCAATGACACCTAAGATTCCAGCGTTGGCAGAAGCGGCAGCTAGTTTTGCTCCGGAGACCCAAACCATTCCGGCCTGAATAATGGGATATTTAATTGGCAACAATTTTGTAATGCTTTTCATCTGACTATTTTGACAGAATTAAATCAATATTGTCATCCCTTAGTGCAGGAATTGGTGAACGTTCAAGGTTTAGAAGAATATCTGGATCACTTTCACCAGTTAATGAGGCCCGGGTGCTGGTGCGTTTGTGACCGAATTTTTCGCCCTTATGCAAAACCCATCCTGCTTGGAGCAAACTTTTACGTATGGATGAACTGGACGAGTAGGTTGAAAGCAAAACATCTGGATTTGAATGCAGTTTTAAAAATTGAAACCATTCTTGGGTCCAAAGAATAGGATTTTTTTTAGGAGAGAAAGCATCTTGATAGACGGCATCCCATTTTACGTTTGTTGTTTCTACAAAAACTGGGAGAGTCTTTCTGGCATCGCCGCATAGGATTTTTAAATCAATCGTTTCATTTTTACATTCAAGAATATTGTTATGCCATTTTAGGTCCTTAAGAAAAGGATGTGTGAGATTTTCCAGACGAAACCATTCTAAAAGTTCTTGGTCTATTTCTAGAGAAAGAAAAGACCAAGGTTTGGTGGAATTTTTGAGAATTTCTAAAGTAGTTAAAAAGCCGATCCCGAGTCCGAAGCCTACTTCTAAAATGGAGAGTTGATTTTGATTAAGTATTTTTTCTTCAATCTGACAGCCTTGAATGTAGTGAAGAAGTGTTTCATTTCGTGCACCCGAAGTGGAGTGGCAGGCCTCCTGGAAGGCTTCGGAAAAGAGGGTGAGTGAGCCGTCTTCGGTTTCGATCCATTGGTGGTTTGGGGGAAGTATGGCCTTCATTGTGGTTTGTCTCAATAATTGCGTTTGAAAGCGGTTCTGTCGGAGATTGTGCCATTCTTTAGAGGCACATTCAATATGCTTTTTGATAAACAAGTTAATGAATTTACATTCAAGGCTTTTTATAGAAATAGCTAGGCAACTTAGTGATTACAATAGCTCAAGTATATAACAATTCAAACCGATCAGCCTATAGAGGATTTACTAGTGAAAAATAAACTATATCTGATTTTTACTTTATTGATGCTTATTTCTTTCGCATTTGCGAGTGGGGATGATTATGAAGACTACACTGAGTCATGCGATTTAAATGAGCTACCGCAAATCAAAGATTTGATGAATATTGTAAAAGGTTCTTCTTGTGATGATCAAGATGGAAATAAAAAGTGCAGATGCATTCAAAAAGTAATTAGAAACGACAACAAAAGAAATAAGGAAGGCAAGAATTCGGATCCCCGAACTGGCAGAGGCCAAGATGTTTTCTTAGTTGATAAAATTGACGTGGCATATGATGAATATCAAAAAATGGTGGATGCGAGACGGGGTAAATACCTAGAACAGTATAGTAAGGTTTATAAAATAATGACGGTCCAATCTTCTGCGCAGGAGCAGATTTTAGGCATGAGTAGTCCT
The DNA here is from genome assembly GCA_044377495.1 of Bacteriovoracaceae bacterium. Taxonomy (GTDB): domain Bacteria; phylum Bdellovibrionota; class Bacteriovoracia; order Bacteriovoracales; family Bacteriovoracaceae; genus Peredibacter. The sequence continues at coordinate 3,288 of JBILYY010000136.1, forward strand.
GACGGGAAAGTTGTTGGTTGTACCCCGGAGCTCATGGCAGATGGTATCCGGAAAAAGACAAGTGCTAGTATTCCAGCCCAAGTCTTAGCCCTTGAAGAATTAAAAAAAGAGGCTTTAGATAAGCACTCCATCTGTGACAATTTAGGCCTTTTCAATGCTCGCTTTAAAATGCAGTCTCTTGGTTGTGATTATTATCTAAACCGTTCTGAAATGCTTGGTAAAAATATTGAAAAGCTGAAAGAAAAAGAAACTGGCGCAGAAACGGTCAGTAACAATATTGCCACTTGTAAAGTTGCAGTTAATGCATTCTTTAATGACAAAGCAAAAAATGAAATGAAAGCGGTTACAGAATATTATACAAATCCTGCAAATATGACGGAAGAAAACAATAAAGAGATGTTGACCCAAATACAATTGTTGACAGGCAAAGCCCCTGATTCGACAGAATTGAAGAGAATGTTGAACATGGCCCAGTTTTGGAACGACTACACAAATAGTTCTGCAACGTTTGAGGCATTAGTAGAAAAGTATAAACCTAAATGTAATGAAGTGATGTCCTCATATAATATGATACGAACTACATATGATAACATCAAGTCTAGAGATGTTGTAGGGGAAGCTATCCCTTCTTTCACTCCAGTACAATTAAGTGCAAAAACCCAGTGCGATCCTAATGATGCTATTTGTGCTGGATTTGCTATGAATAATGAAGAACTTTTAAAAGATGCGGAAAAGTTGCTTGCTCCAAAGGCTCCGGATGATTGTTTGACATATGCTGAGTACATAACATTTATGGGGATGCCAAGTGAAGATTTGTTAAAGGAGTTTGCCAATACAAAGGATCCTGAAAAGTTACTGGATGATAATTCAAGTTGGTTTTCCAAGGGTGCTTCGAAAGATAAGTTAAAATTCTTACAATCAAATCCCGTAATCGCACAAATTGCAAAAAGTTCAAAGGGAAATGAATCATTACGTTCAGAACTTGGAAAAAGTTTGAAAAAAATGGCGAAAGATATTCTTTCTAATAAAGACAAATCTAACGCATCCAAATTAGACGCTTATTTAAAATACATGAAAGATGAAAATGATGGATTTAAAAGTATTTATCAAAAGTCTAAAAATGCATCTAAGATGGCCGTTTGTGATTCTCTACAACAAAGTTTTGCAGCAATAACTCTTGCCAATGATCTTGAAGGATCCACCTCTTCAAATCCTAACGTGAGCAATGTTGACAATAAAGTTCTTCAGTGTGTTGGAAAGCTTTATGATAAAACAAGTACAAGTGACTTAGATAGTACTCTCAAGCTCTCAGAAATATACAGTCTTGGAAATGATGTTGATAAAAGTATTCCATCTGAGGACGGTTTTAAAACTTTTAAAGAAGCGAACTGTACTGAAATCAATAATTATAAGGCTGATGGATGTGACAATAAGTCGAACAAGAAATGCGCAAAAGAAGATATTCGTGGAATCAAAAAGACATTAGCTGCCAACGAAATCCCTTCTTCTTTTGATAAGAAAAGATTCGAAGGATTGTCGGCTCCTATGGACAAGACAAAAGAATATAAGGAATATAAAGAGTTTTGGTATAAAGAGATTGGTTCAAAAATTAACCAGAATTCTCTTGCTACAAAAAATGACGGCGGGGCCTATGCAGCCACGGTTGCCAAGAACCAGGCAATCATGAGTAGTCCTGATATTGAATCAAGATATGAACAATATATGAATCCAACTGCATCTGCTAATTCCTCCATCGCTGAGTCAGTGGCACCAACTAGCAACAATTTAGCAACTCCTGAACAGGGTGGATTTACCCGGTCTTCTGAAGATAAAAATCAGGTCCGACCAGAATTCACAACAAACCAGAGTTTAGCAACCCCAACGTCAGTTCCTAATTTTAGCTCTATTCCTAAAGAAACTTTTCAAAAGTCCAACGAGATCACAGATCTTGACCCTGTTTTTGATAAAAAAACTGATGAAGAAAAGTTATCTACCTTTAAAGCTTTAGAAGAATTTAAAGAAGAAAGTGGAACTTCACCGGATTTCAAAACGGCTCAAGCAATAAAAGATCTTGAAGAAAAAATTGCGAACAAAACTCAAGAAATAAATAATTCCGATAAAAACAAAGTTGAAGCGAATAAAACGGCACAGAGTAGTGGGCAGGTTGGTAATTTTCGAAATCTCGCAAGCGTCATTAATCCTCCCATTTCAAATGCTCCGATGTTAAGTCAATTTCCAAGAACAAGTCCTACTCCTTCGTCTGATAAAAATAAGACGAAGGCCCAAGCTTCGTATGAAGCGGCTCTCTTAAATATGGGGACCGGCCAAATTGTTATTCAGGCCAATAATGCTGAGGGCCCTTTTGAGGTCGCAGAAATCATTACAGCTGATGACTCCGAAGGTGTCTATCCCTTTAAGAACTTAAAAAATCCTGATGTCCTTAGCGAATTTCTTGCATTCAAAGTTGGAGACAAGATTAAAACCGGTGAGTCGATTAAGATAAAGGATCCAAATTCAAATGATTACTTTGTCATTAAGGCGACTAAAAAAGATGGTGTTACGGCCTATCAACTAATCCCTTTTGTAGAAAAAGAGGTCATCCGGATTAGTACAAGAGCGTCGCTTAAACACGCATTGAATCCTAAGTATTGATCTCACAGCCACTTCTTAGTCATAAGAATACCTAAAGGTATCTAGTCGGATACCGATAGGTAGAGTGGAGAAAATTACGTGAAAAAAATATTAATTTTGATGCTTCTTGTTTCTATAATCCCTCAAGCCTTGGCTGTAGGAGATTATGATGAATATGAAGATTATGATTTTCTGCTAAGTAGTAAAGCGGTTTGTAATAACAAAGAAGATTTTTCTAAGGGTATTTTCGAGATCAAGTGTGACCCAACTTGGAGGACAGGAAAACTTTGTGAATGCGTACGAACTAAAGCTGAGCAAAATATACTAATTAAAGCGAACCTGAATAATCATCTCGTCACTGAAGAAAAAGTCGAAAAACAGCAAATTCAATATACTGAAAAATTCGTAGATGTTTTTTCTCAGATGACAATCGAAGCTGATGTTCAAGAGAAGATACTTTTTCCTAAAGGCTCAGCAAAAGAGGAAATTGGAAACTGTCCCCCTGCGCTTTTTGCAGACCGAGTTAAAACAAATGTTGAATCCCATTACAAAGAACAGAATAGTCTTCTTATAGAGATGAGGGAGAAACGAGTAAATCAATATCAACGAGATTGCGTGAAAAATGATTCCAAACGTAGCGTTTTTGGCCACGTTTCCTCACTAGTAAGTGCAGGCGTTAATGCAATTGTTGGTGCATCTAAACAAGAAGTAATAGATAAAAAAAATGGAGAATGTGAAAAACTGAACGGAGCAATAAAATTAATTAATGATAATATAGCTGATGGTGAGGTAAAGGGCGAGAGTTGTACAGACTCAGCAAATAAATTAATTAACGTTGCTTACAAGAAACGATTAGAAATAGCTATCAGACATTTTACTATAACTAATCAGTTTGATAAAAAAAGATCGACAGAAATCTTATTGGAGTCGTTACTTACTTATAAAGCCCCAAAACAATCATGTCCGAATCCTGACTATACCCCTGCTGGTAAAGCCACTGCTTTCCTTGTCGAATTTGATAAGGAGTATAAAAAGGCAGGTGGGGAAGTTAATCGCCCTGAGGCATGCAAACCTGACACAATATTAGAGCATAGAGGCAAGAATAACCCTGGAGATAGTAAGATTCTAGATTATTCCGAAGTGGAACTTTGTAATGCGATGGAAAATATGAATACTGCTTTGGCGGATGAAGTCAGGCTTAAATATGAAAACAAGCCTAAAGTCGATTGTATAAATTTTGCTGAATATAAAACATTCAAAGGTATGCCAACACCGGCATTATTAAATGAATTTTCAAAAGATTCGTTTCTCGGTGGCTTCGGCGAGCTACTAGATACTCCCAAGGAGAGAAATACAGACCTGGAAAAGGATAGATATAATTTTTTAAGATCAAATCCTTTAATCGCAAAACTTGCTCAAAATCCTAAATCAAAAACAGCTTTGGGTCATATGTTAAAGACCTTAGGTAAGACTCTTTCCGGAAAAACTAATGACGTTGACAGACTAAATGAATATTTAAAGTTTATGAAAGATGATAAAAAAGGGCTTAAGTCTCTCCTTGATAATCCTAAGAGTGAAACAACAAATATGTTTATTTGTGAGCAAATGACTAAAAGTTTTACCGCTATTCAGGTTTCAAATGACTTGCCTCCAGCTCCTAAGCTTAAAGCAGATGGTGATCCTTCTTTTAATCTAGAGTCTTATAAAATTGAACGATGCCAACTTGATGAACATAACAGTGCCTCAATAACGAATCTACAAAAAACTCTAGATCTTTCTCCCATTTTTCGTTTGGCGGCTGTAGACCCAATAGAGGATGCTAGAAATATCGATAATGACTATAGTGCTTTTAAGGCCAAGAACTGCCCAGATTACTCTGCTAAGATTGAATCATGCCCAGGAAAAAGTGATAAAGCACTTGAAAAATGCCGCCAGGCCTATTTAGCGAAGTCTGATTTTAATGAAGAAAATCAAGCACTGGTAGAAAATGACGTGCATTCTCTTACCAATGAGGATTTTCGGGATATTAGAAAGTCGACAGACGAAACTCGTCACGACAAAACATTACAGAATTGGTTTAATAAAAACGTTCGTTCTAGAATGAGTTCATCATCAGTGATGTTTAAAGGTCAGGGGCATAAGTACCGTAATGAGCAGGCCAGAGATCAGTCCTATTTTTCAGATGCAAAAGTCCCTAAAGAATATGACTACAAGTTTAATGATGGGTCGGGAACGGATCAAGGCAAATCAGTTATTTCAAACATTCCACAAAATGTTGAAAAACAAATTTCGAATGGAACGGTTTCCAATATTAGCAATAACTCCAATTTTAATTCCATTCCTCAAGCACAGGTTTCTAAAGTTAATCCTGGCCAGTTTATTCCTCCATTCCTTGATAATGCAAATAAGAAGACAGACAATGTGGTACCAGCTGACCTAGACGAAAAAGAAGATGATAAACCATTATCTAAATCTGCTTTAGAAGAGATAGTTAAGGATTCAGAAGAAGAGCTTAAGCAAACAGTTGATCAAAAGAAAAAAGACGATCTGAAAGATGCAATTGCTCAAGCTAAGAGTCAAATTAAGGAACTTGAGGACAAGGCCGATAGACTGGTCCAAGCTCCAACTCGTTCACCGGCATCTAATAATTTTCCTACATCCAATAACTCTGTAGGTGGGGGTAATAATACTGAAGCAGCTTTTTCTAGTGGTGGTGGCGGCAGTAGTGTTTCCCGTGCCAAGCTCTCAGGGACTCAGGCCGGGAATAAATCACAGGCTTCTCGAAACAAGGCGCTTCTGCAAGCTAATGGCGAGATTACTACTGTTGATGTAACTTCAAAATCAAAATTTATTTTCGATTCTAAGCCACATGAGAGTGCAGAGAAAGTTGAGGTAGATATTTATCTTAAGCCAACTGAAGAGCTTTATGCTGAAATCTCAACAAACGGCGCAAATCTAGAACAATATTTAAGAAGCAATTTTTCTGTTGTTCCTGTAAATAAATATGTTTCAATTAAATGTCAGGGAACGGCCTGTAACCCAGAAGAGATTGAGATTTTTCTCTATGTTTCAATAGATACTAACAACATCATCCATATAAGCTCTGTCTCAAGGGGCACAGAAGTTATAAGAGTGTATGAGAGTGAAAAAATGGAAAAAATTCTTGAGCAGGAAACAAAAATTTTAAGCAGGAAACAAAAATTTAATTAGTAAATTCTCTAATCCTTTCAACAATCCAATGAGGGTCATCGGCCGAAAGGTCATGGCCCGCGGTTGGGTGCTCAAAAATAGGTGACTCCCATCTTTTAGC
>JBILYY010000026.1:0-27703 GCA_044377495.1 Bacteriovoracaceae bacterium
ATGATGAGGCCGGTGTGAGTTTTGAAATTGATCAGTACCAGATGAATAAACACGCTAATGGGTATTCAAAAACTGTGTGCTACGGCCCATGGAAAGCTGGGCTTCGTGACCAAAAGAATTTACAGGGATAATAACCATGTCAGTGCTTACAACTAAATATCAGCCTTCAAAGAGCGAACTTCTGGCAAGCTTCACCAATGGTGTGCGCCCGGACAAAGAACTTTACGTGCAAGAAATTTTAGTTCAAAAAGCATGGGCGACTGGTCTTTCGGAAATAGGAATCCTAACAAGTATCGAGTGTTCTAAAATTCAGACCGCACTTTCTCAAGCTTCAGATCTTATGGAAGCCGATAAATTTGATTGGCGTGAAGAAGATGAAGACATCCATATGAATCTGGAAAGATTTGTAAACGATATGACCCAAGGATTGGGAAAAAAGATGCATGCTGGAAGATCTAGGAATGATCTCATTGCAACTACGCTAAAACTTCATGTGGCCGATTCGGCCACTGAAGTTATGGCACTTCTAAATAATCTCATTCAATGTATGGTTATACTCGCGGATAAGAATAAGGACGTAATTATTCCGGGAATGACTCACCTTCAAAATGGTCAACCTATTAGATGGAGTCATGCTATTCTTGGCCACGCATTGGCCTTGAAGCGAGATCTTAAGAAATTTCAATCTGTGAAAGAAAACTCGCTAAGTGTGATGCCTCTTGGCTCAGCTGCTTTGGCCGGTACAACGCTGGCAATAGACTTGAGCAAGATCGCAAAGACGCTTGGATTTAATTCTCCTTCGATCAATAGTTATGATTCGGTTGGAGAGAGAGATAGTGTGATCGATTTCTTGCAGGCAACGGCCCATTTTGGTACTCATCTTTCTCGACTGGCCGAAGACGTCATCTACTGGTCATCTGCGCCTGTAGGGCTGGTTGAACTTTCTCCAAATTGGTCGACCGGTAGCTCCATCATGCCAAACAAGCGAAATCCTGACATTGCAGAACTTGCTCGAGCAAAAGCTTCACTTTGGATCGGCGATTCAAACGGCGTCCTGACTTTAGTCAAAGGCCTTGCTACAAGTTATGCCAGTGATCTGCATGAAACCAAAATTCCTTATCTGCGAGTTTTGAATGATGTGAAACTTACGCTCAATATTTTCGCTCATTTTATTTCAGAACTCTCAGTTAATCGTTCCCGCGCGAAATCACTTCTTAATCAAGGCCATATCCTTGCGACAGAACTGGCCAATCACCTGACTGATCAGGGAATTCCATTTCGTGAAGCCTACGGTGTCGTTGCAGGACTAGTGGAGCTTGCCGAAAGTAAAAAAGTCCAAGTCCATGAGCTCGCACTTAAAGATATTCAGACTCTGACCTCAGGAATTGATGAGAAGTTTTTGAATCAGCTGACTTTTGAAGCAACCGTTGAAAAAAGAATGTTTGCGGGCGGTACAGCTCTTTTAGAAATTGAAAAACTAATCTTGCTTCTTAAATAAGCTATTATTCTTCACTTTAATTGCATGTATCTGTCTAAGGGGACTCAACTCACTGGATTCAGGAATAACCAACAAGCTTGGCCCAATCAAAATATTGCCGTTTTAGAGCAGTCTAAGTAGGAATTAATTACTCGATTTACTGTCCAAAACAAGAAGCATGGTAATTTCAATTATTATTCAAATCTTAGGAATAGAATGAAACATTTTATTTTTTTGTTTTTGTTAGTATTTATTGCTGCCTGCAATAATGATAACAAAAGTTCAACTTCAAACTCCGAAAAGAAACAACCCATTCAGGATTTGTTGGTTGATTCTGCTTCGAATCCTATTATTTCGCAGATTGTTCTTTCTAGGGTTGGGCTTTATTTTGGGTCTGATCGGTCTTTGCTTGGGATGGGATGTGAGTTGGTATCGGGTATAACCAAAAAAGACCAAATTACAGAATTATTAAAATTTCAAAAACGTGTAATTAATCTAAATCGTACTCAAGATATTAAATGGTTTATGGGTGAGCGCAGTCATATGATTTTCGAATCGTACTTTTCATTTACATCAAACGAAATTGAAGTGGCGATCGAAAATGCTCTGATTAAACTTGCATCAGATGGATGCCAGAGAATTCTTGCCGAGGCACCAGATAGCGCAGTCTTTAAAAAATTCAAATATTTTGAAACCCGTACTAAGTATAAAACGAACCATTGCTTTTCAAAAGTTGAGAATTCCCTAAACGAAACATATCTCGTGGCACTGGACAGTCAGGATTCAAAACAAAACATTTATTACAGTACCTCAACAAACTTGGCATCATGTCAGTCTTCACTCTCAATGAATGTTTCTCCAGTTCATCGATTCTTTGCCAACGCAGATACTTATTCACAATTTGACTGCTATAAGAATGCATTCATAAGCTCAGCGGTTTATTTGCTTAAAGAGATCAGGACTAAGGATGAAAACGAATTACTTGAATTAATTATTATTAATCGATTTGATAACGCTGAACTTTGTCAGGATGAAAAGGTCCGCCAGTAGATCTAGTACCTATTTGTGGCCAAATTTTTTAAGTTTTTGCTTTATTACCCAATCCTTTAAAAAATCTGGAAAGTATTTACCAACGAAGGCCTGAGTTTTAGCGTCTCCACCAACTGGATAACGGGTTTTAGGTTTTCGAGCAGTCAGAGCATGTATAAAAACCTCAACCACTTCTGACACTTCACTACTCATGGAATCAGCATTTTCCATGTTGTACATCGCCACATCAATTAATGGTTTATATAGAGATTTTTCAAGCTCACTCATGAGCTCATTTTCTTTTTGAGCATCCTCTAATGATTTCTTATAAATTTCGGTCTTAATTTTTCCCGGTTCAAAAATGGCAACCTTTATATTCCATGGGGCCAATTCAATCCTAAGAGTGTCGACAAACGATTCTAATGCAAACTTGCTTGCTGAGTATGAAGCAATCATGGGTTTGGCCAAGAGACCTGCTGCAGACCCTGTAAAGAGAATACGCGGATCAGGGGACTTCCTTAGAAGTGGCAGAAATATTTGTGTCATCGCAACGGGCGAGATAAAATTAACTTCCATCTGGCCACGATATTTTTCCAATGGTTGAAACTCACTGGATCCTGTAGCTGAAATGCCTGCATTGTTAAATAAACAATCCAAGTGCCCACATTCTTGTGCAATTAAATCGAATACGGATTTTCTATCCACATCAGATTGAACATCCATTTTTATGGGTTTTATATTTTCATGAAGTTGTTTAAGAGCTTCTCCATCAGAATCCTTTCGATGGCCGGCATAAACAGTAAAACCAAGCTGAGCAGCTGCAATTGCACACGCCTTACCAATTCCTGTTGATGCTCCTGTGATCAAGATACTTTTCATTAAGCCGCTACCCCTACTTTTTTACCTGATCCATCCAGTAAAAAAAATCCAGCACTGTGACAAATTGTATGCAAATTTAATCGCTTAACATCTTCTAACTCGTCCTGCTTTTTTGCAAGTAAGCAGGTGTCTTCCATAACTCCCCAATGAAGGGGAGCCTTTTACCAAAGAGGTTTTGTTATGGATGACATGATCAGGGTACTAACTCTGGTTATTCTTATTTTACAGCTTGCTGTAGTTTTAAGACTGATCTGAGAAGGTTTCAGGGGGTGTGTACAAGCACACCCCCACCTGATCATATTTTTTATTATATAGAATTTGAAATTTCAGCACAACTACCAAAAAGGTGCCAGGTTAAGGCCCCCTAAGATATCGAACTAATTGCGATTAATATTATTCAGATCTTCAAACGCCATTTTTAAACGTTTCACAAAATTCTCTTCACCTTTTCTTTGCCAATTACGTGGGTCATAATATTTCTTATTGGGTGCATCTGCCCCTTCTGGATTTCCTAACTGGGCCTGTAGATAAGCTTTTTTCTCTTCATAGAAATTCTTAATCCCTTCCCAGTATGCCCACTGCATATCTGTATCAATGTTCATTTTGATTACACCGTAATCAATGGCTTCGCGGATTTCAGATTTAAGTGAACCCGAGCCGCCATGAAAAACAAAGAACACTGGTTTATCAGCTGTCCCATATTTTTTGGTAACGTATTCCTGGGAATTTTTCAAAATAAGCGGAGAGAGTTGAACGTTTCCTGATTTATATACACCATGAACATTTCCAAAAGAGGCGGCAACTGTGAAGTTTTGTGCAACTTCTCTCAAATGTGAATAAGCGTAAGCAACATCTTCCGGTTGAGTGTAGAGTTTAGAATTATCGATATCAGTATTATCAACGCCGTCTTCTTCGCCACCGGTAACACCCAACTCAATTTCGATACCCGTTTGAATGGCATTCATACGTTTAAAATACTTCGTTGAGATTTCGATGTTTTCTTCGAGCGACTCTTCAGAAAGATCCAACATGTGCGATGAGAAAAGTGGCTTTTTATTAATCTTATAATTAGCTTCTCCAGCATCAAGCATATGATCTATCCAAGGAAGAAGTTTCTTCGCGGCATGGTCCGTGTGAATAACAACTGGTACACCGTAGTGTTCGGCCATCATCTGGATATGGTGAGCGCCGGAAATTGATCCCAAGGCAGCTGCCTTTTCATTTTCGAGCTTCAGAGATTTTCCCGCGTAAAATTGACCTCCGCCATTTGAAAATTGAATAATGACAGGAGAATTTACCAACTTGGCAGTTTCCAAGACGGCATTAACTGAATTTGTTCCAATAACGTTAACTGCTGGGAGAGCGAATTTATTTTCTTTCGCGTACTGGTAGAGATCCAACAACGCTTGTCCATATACGAGACCTGGTTTTAATTTCATATTCAATCCTTTGTTTTGACCTCATGATTGTATTAGAATGCTGAGTAATTGAAAAGGATACGGCCATGTCACTTCATCAAAATGATCTCTTGCAATACTTTAATAAGCTGATGACACCTCAGTATTTTGAAGATTACGCTCCTAATGGGCTACAAATCGAGGGTAACCCCGAGATCAAGCGCCTGGCCTTTGCTGTTTCTGCGACGCAGGATTCGATAAAAAAAGCGATCGACTGGGGTGCTCAAGGATTAGTTGTTCACCACGGTATTTTCTGGAAATACCAAGGGCCTCGTACCGTGACTGGTGCGTGGGGTGAGCGCCTCAAATCATGTGTAAAAAATGATCTCAATCTTTTTGCTTATCATCTACCTTTGGACGCGCATGCAGAATTTGGAAATGCTGTTGCTTTAGCAAATAAACTTGGGATGCAAAATCTGGCTCCTTTCGCTCTTTATAAAAAGCAACCTATGGGGGCCAAAGGAATATTGAATCATCCACTTTCCGCTAAGGATCTAAAGTTTAAACTTGAACAGCTTCTCAATCATCCAGTCATTATTGCCACTCCTGACGAGAACAAGATCATTAAAACCATCGGCATCATCACTGGCGGAGCGAATAACGATTGGGTTAAGGCAATGGAAGATGGACTGGATGCTTACCTAACTGGAGAAATTTCAGAATATAACTGGCACGATGCTAAAGAAGCAGGCATTCATTATTTTGCTGGTGGACATCATGCCACAGAAAAATTTGGTATTCAGGCTTTAATGGAAAGAGTAAAAAATGATTACCCCACTCTCGAGGTGGAGTACTTTGACTCGCTTAATCCAGCTTAGCATCGCTGGACTATTTTTTAATGAGAAAATACTGCTCACCCATTTCATTCATATTGTATGCAGTCAGCTCTGCCAAAGGGCCGTAGCCAAAATATAAATCACAACGAGCATTACCTCTAATGGCACCACCAGTATCTTGGCCAATAAAGAATCTAGAAAATGGAACTTTCACAACTTGACCATTCTCAGCAACATGACTTGCTTTTCGTGTTTTGACAAAATTAATTAAACCAGTCGTCTTGTAAATTCTTGAGTCCATTGCCAGTGATCGGCCTTCAGTCAAAGGTATGTTATCAAGCCCAACCGGCTCTTCAACAGATTCTTTAAAATAAACATAAGAAGGACAAGATCCAAATACTTCTTCTTCTTTGTCCGGATTTTCTTGAAGAAATTTACGTTGATTTGGCACGGAAGCATTCTCAGCTTTCAGATACCCCTTCTGAACAAGATAATGATAAATCATTTTAAATGACTGGGTATTTTTCCCATCATAGCTAAGATATTTTTGTTCTTTGGTTCCATCCGCATTCTCAATATTGATTCTTCCCCCACCCTGAACGTGTAAGAGATAAAGATCAAAATAAGACTCTTCTACCCAAAAGATCTCATATCCTTTACCGGTCAATGCGCCTTTATAGTCAATTTCAACACGGCTAAAATTCTGAAGCTCAGGTTGAGTAGGCTTGCTGTAAATGGCATGATTAAATCGCTCAGTTGGGATGCGAGAGCCCGTTACGTCAGGCGAATAATAAGACGTATACTTGGTAGTAGGCTCATCAATAAGACCATTTTGAGATTTGGCCTGTACTGGTTTATAAATGGCAAACTTCTCATTCAATTCAAGATTAAATTGATCTGAACAAACATTCTCAGGCTGAGTCTCTTGGCATTTTCTTGCAGCAGTAGAAAGTTCCTTAAGAAGCACTAAGGAGTCTCGCATAACTTTTCTTGGATATACTTTTGTGCCAAAACGTATGTCGCCAGCAAGACCCCTGATATCGTATGAAGCGAGTTGGCGTTCAATGGCCAAATCTAAATTGGCAAAATTCATATCATCAGCGAAACTTATTGATTGGTTTAATCGTACAGTTGGTGTGGTTTCACCTGCGAACACGGAAGCTGAAATTGTAAAAGCTAAAAGCCAAGATTTCACAGTGAACTCCTCATAAGAAATATAGGTTAGATTATGATTCGGTGACTAAACCTGTCAAAGTTTATTCCCGCAGCGGAAAGCATTTCACACTTTGGGATATAGTTATGGCAAGACGGCCTGCAAATAATTGAAAATACGAGGTGTTGGCGGGATATTGATGTCTCAATTTTTATTCCTATTCTGACTACCGGGATGGCAAGATGATTATATCCTGGTGGCTTCTAGGGCCTGTCTATTAATTCGACATTTTTACAACGACTTAACACTTAAAGATCACCAGAGTACCGTAATGCCGTTTTGAACCGTTCAATTATTGGCACAGAAGTTGAACATAGATACTCCAAATTCGTTGTTTTGGTGGAGGAACTATGTTCAAGGAAACTCTTTTTGTACTCTCTTTAATGGCCCTAAGCCCGATGGTTTTGGCAGCACCAGATTTTACATCAGAGAATCCACTCTATAAGTATTCACGAAATGAGATGGGTCAGCCTCAAAACAAGTTCAAAATCGATTATCAAACATTGGTTGAATATTATAAGTTTGCTGCTGGAGCATTGCTTTCACCAAGCGAATCAAACTCATTACTTTTGAAAGATAGAAGTTATGCTAAATCCACAAAAGAAGATTTGAAATTTGAAGTCAATTTAAAAAAAATGAACATTACCCCTGTTATTGCCTTAGATCCTGAAACGGCACAGGACCTTTTCAAATTTGATATTGATGCTTATATGAGCGAGCATGAAGGCCAAGACTTTGTTACTGCCAAGAAGAATGCCTTCAAAAAAATGGCCTTTAATAAAGAAACTCAGCATTTTGACCGAGATTATCTTCATATGTCAGACTGGAAATCTCTCATACACCCACCAGTAAAAAATCTTGGTGGCAACTTGGACCGTTTTTACAAAGACAATCATGAAATACCAACTAATTCAAAAATGTTAACGGCAGATTTTAACCGTGATTTAGATGCTGTTTCAAGTTCAGAACTCACTAGTGGCAACAAGCTTAAACTTTTAGTTAATGGTCTTTCTTTCCAGGAGAAGTTGAAACAAGTGAGGGCCGCCAAGAAGTCAATCCTTGTAGGTGTAATGTCTTTTGCTGGAGACCCTTCAGCTTTTCAAATGATTGATCTGCTTATTGAAAAAAAGAAAGAAGGACTTGATGTTCAGGTAATATTGGAAAAGCTTTGGACGGCATCATTTTTCAGAAGGACTTTAAATAAATTCAACGAAGGTGGCATCAAGCTAATGATGGCCGATGATATGTATAAGCTCAAAGAAGAAAACAAAGGACTTTTCCACAATAAAATTTGGATCTTTGATGAAGAAATTGCAATCGTTGGTGGTCAGAATATCGTAAATAGCGCCAATAATTCAACAGGGTTTAACCACTGGAACAAAGACACTGATGTGTTGATTGAAGGACCAATGGTAACTGATATTTTGAAAGAGTATACTCTTCTTAAAAAACGTTATGACAAACGACTTTTCGATCGTAAGAATAAACAATTCAATCTAGATACTGGGACTACAGCCGAAGAATATGATGCAATCGTTGCAGCTAAAATGGCAGACGAGAAGGCCAAAGGTTTAAGAGGTCAAGAAAACTATGAGAAGTGGTTTGCGAATCGTGAAACTGCAACTAACGGTGCTTGTCGTTTCGTGATCCAAGGACCTCAGAAAGATAAAAATGCTATTTCGAAAGCTTATGTAAAAGTCATCGATGCAGCTCAAGACCACATTTACTTTGTGTCTCAGCATATTGAATACGACACGACACTTCCGGAAGGCCATACTTCTTGGGAAACTGATATTTACAAATCTCTTTTTAGCCGCGGAGATGCAGGAGTAAGAATTGATCTTTTAGCAAACGGAATCGATGGTGGTTTTGCTGAAATCGGTCAGAACATCTCGGCCGGAAAGAAGAGCCAACGCCGTCTTGATAAGCTTGCAAGAAAATTTGCTCGCCAGGAAAAACGTGGTGAAGAGCCTGGTACATTTATGTCGCGCCTAAGTACAAAGCTTGGCCTAGAGAGCACGAAAAAATTTGGAATTTACTTAGATAAAGTAGCACAAGAGGATAATTTTACCGCTTGGATGCACTTCCAATACGTACATTCAAAAACTTTATTGATCGATAACATCATGGCTTCGGTAGGAAGTTTCAACTTTGAGCCATACTCAGCCGAGAAAAGTCATGAGTCTACAGTACTCTGCTATGATCAGAGCCTTGCGTCAGAACTTAAGGCCGACTCCATTCGTGACATCGTGAATTCAACTCCGGTCTTCCCGTTAACCATGGTTAATGAATAACATACTACGCCTGCTATAATTTTCCTTGAGCCCCCCTTTCGGGGGGTAACCAAGGAAGGTTATGTCAAAATTCGTCGTTATGTTTCTCGTTCTTTTCACTCACGCTCACGCTGCTCCTCTATTTGATTCTGCTGATTGCCACCCTACTATTCAATCGACTTGCCCGCTAGACCCTTACGCTCAGAATGCGGGTTGGTTCAATCGAAAAATTCGTCACAACTTTACGATCACTTATCAAGGCCTAAAAGATTACTACCAACATGTTTCGAATGGATTAATTTTTGAAAATCCTGAAAGTTTTGAACTTCTAGATTCAAATTACAAACCACTCCCGAATCAATCTCGAGCTGCACTTTTATTCACAGTAAACTACGATAAAAAAGTTGTTTTCTCTGTTCAGGACCTTTCAGCTGAAACTGCAGAGAAGCTTTTCCGCTTTAATAACCAGATTTTCAACCAAACGATGGGTGAGAATGATTTTCTAAAAAGCAAAATCAAGTATTACAACCTAACCCGCTTTAATCGATCTCAGTTACGTTTTACTCGTGAGATTATTCTCATGTCGGATTGGACTTCTTTGATTCACCCTCCTATATTTAACTTAGAAGAGATCCAAGTTGCAAACACCTCAAAAGAATCTGTTTTTCGTCGCAAGGACTATCACACGGAAATGGATGCTGTTACCCAGACAGAGCTCACTCAAGGAAACGATCTTAAGCTCTTCGTTAATAACGCTTCTTATGCAGAAAAAATTCGTTTAGTTCAAAACGCTAAAAAGTTTGTTTTTGTCGCGGTCATGTCATTTGCTAAGACTCCCGTATCTGACCTCCTGATTAATGCCCTGATTGAAAGGGCACAGGCAGGTCTAGACGTGAGAGTAATCATGGAAAAGGTCTGGACACTCATTGCGTTCAAGAAAACCCTAAAAGCACTAAAAGACGGTGGCGTAAAGGTTGAATTATCTGATGACCTAATTCGCTTTGGTAGAAACCAGTCCCTCTTTCATTCAAAGTACTTCATCATCGACGGTGAAGTCGTTATTATGGGTGGTCAAAACCTAGTTGACCGAAGTCACAAGGGAACTGGATACAACCACTTCAACAAAGATACTGATGTCAGAGCAACTGGGCCAGTAGTTGTCGACTTAATGGAGGACTACGCCAAGCTTTGGCAGAGATTCTCTCGCCAAGATTTCCCTATCGTTTACAAAAAATTTGTTCTTGATCAAAAAGAGGCCCAAAGAAAAGCTGGAAGCCGTGGAAGTGAAAACTATGAGCGCTGGTTGAATGCAGAAAATCCAAAGGGTGTATGTCGTTTTATTTCCCAAGGACCACATTCAGAACGCTACAAAGTTAGTCGCGCCTATCTGGCAACTTTTGAGAAAATGGAACAAGATTTACTCTTTGCTAGTCAGCATATTGGATTTGAAGAAAAGAAACAAACCAAGTGGAGTTCTAAAATCTTCTCTACTCTATTTGATAAGGCGCGTGCCGGGCACCCAGTGACACTTATCACTAACGGTATTGATGGCGGTTTTCTAAAAGGTGAAGGCGGGTCTAGCCCTCTCTCAATGTTTTTCACAAGAAAACTAAACGATATCACCGGATATCTCAGCACTGCTTATCGTCGCAATAAACTCGAATATGTTTCTAAAATTGATAATTTTCAAGTTTGGCAACACTTTCAGTACATTCACTCGAAAGTTGCCATTGTAGATTCAGAAATTGCAGCGATTGGAAGTTATAATTTTGAAACTTATTCGGCCGAAAGTAGCTATGAAACTGCGATATTCTGTCAGGATAGTGGTTTAGTGAAAACACTTACCAATGATTTGCGTGTGACAATGGCGAACTCAACTCCGCTAGTTTTAGATCCGGATTCCAAGTAATAAAATCGAATTCATTTCAACTTCATAATCAAACCCCAACTTCTGATAAAAAACTTTATTATCAGAAGTTGGGCCTGTCATAATATGTAGACCCGGAATTTTTCGATCTTTAAGCTGACCCAGTAATTTCTGAACCAACATCTTCCCCACTCCCTTGCCTCTAGCATCCACATGACAGTTTACATGCAGATGAGCAGGGTAAGTCTTAAAATGTTCTTCAAAGGCCGGCAAATGCGGTTGAATGGCATAGAGACTTGGGTCTTGAGTCTTTGGCATTCCCAAAACATAACCCAGCAATTTGCCCTCTTGGACTGCCAGCCAGGCGAATTCAGAATAGTGACTTAAATAAAAGCCCACATATTTCTCAAAAAAAACATCTTTCTCTTTTTGATCTTTGAATTCTTTTTTGGTCGAGGTTTCAAAAAAGATCTCAGACAGCTGAAGCCTGAATTCTTCCGAAAAACTCACAATTACAACCGCTGACATATATTCCAAACTTGATACTTTGCCCTTAAGGGCGGATCAATATGTTTCACGTCTTTGACAGCTTCAAAGCGGTAAAGATGTATCCAGTCGGGCAAAAAATGTTCAATCATATGCATCAAGGGTAAAGTCGGATACTTTTGAAGCAGTTGCTTGGTGGTAAAATACCAGTCAAAAAGGAATTCAAACTCAGTGTTTCTAAGCACCTCTTCAAACTCTCCTTGAAACGTTTCTGGTTTAATTTGAATAAATTTCTTAGAAGTATGTGCCCATCGAGCAAGACGCGCACAAGTCTCAGAGCCCACTGAAAAATATTTTTGCCACGCCTCGCAGGAAACCCCTACCCATTCGAGGGCGACAATCCAGGTTTCATGCTTTGAAGGATCAAAAAGAACCCGGGAGAGCTGTTCCCATTTCATTTTCATGGAATCAAAAGTTAGCGGGAGTTTCAATTCTGGTTTAGTTTGCTGCCAATCCAAAAGTTTTTTTAGCATCGCAATAGGATGGCCAGATTTCTGCATCTCACTCCAAACATAGGTCGAACTAATTCCATCCAGTTCCATGCAGTTCATTAACTGTTTGAGTTCGTCAGTATACTTGAACTGCATTTTTTCAACAAAACGTACGGCCCTTAAAAACCGAACAGGATCTTTTGCGAAATTTATCCCTGAGTGATGAAGGAGTTTGTCCCTTAAATGAACGACTCCGTTAAGTGGGTCTAAAAATTCACATTCAGTTAATGAAGCGAATCTAATACCCATCGCATTTATCGTAAAATCCCTTCTTGATACTGCTTTTTCAAAGGGAAGTTTAAAATCATATTCTGCAGTAAAATTTGAATGACTTTTAGAATCATTAAAAATCTCGATTCTCGGAGGAGAAAATTCAAACTGAATATTTTTATAATCGAGTCTGATAACTTCGTAAGGTAAGTAAGTGACTTTACCCATGCTTGATAAAGCAACGCCCAGATCTTTCCACTGATTTTTATTAAACGCGATTGTCGTATGAGTGAGTTCTAGATCCCAATCAGCGCCAATTTCACCAGTTAATAAAAAGTCGCGCACGGTCCCACCAACCAATGTCGGAGTAAAGCCATAAGACTTAACGGCACCATAGACCTCATGAAATGAAGCTGGAACTTTGGACAAAAACTTTTTCTTATCAAAACTCAAATTAACACTCCAATTCTAAAAATTCATGGAAGCGTGAAAAGCCATTTTAAGAAAACTATCTGAGTTATCTTTCAAATTACTTTTATTCTTTAGCTTTTCCATGGAAAGTCTGGAACCTACTATCCACCTGCGACTAAAAGAATAAAGCCCCCCAAGGCCAACTGTTTTACTGTCTCCGTCATAAGAGGCACTTGAGAAATCATCTTGAAATTTTACATTACGACTAATATAAAAAAACTCGGCTTTAATTTTTTCAGACCATTCAAACTGTGCATCCCCTCTCATGAAGTCAAAACTTCCATCTTGCCAGTCAAAAGATGATCCGGATGAAGCACTCAGATTTGAACTTAATGATTTATTGAATTTCAAAACAAACTTGGGCGTTTTCCAGCCTAAACCTAGCCGGGTTAAATTTCCGTCATACTTTGTAAAATCGTTCTCTTCCTGAAAGCCACCAAAGATATGGGAATTTAAAAAAAGAGTAATGGAGAAAGGACCGCGATCAAAGCCTAACGACATATAAGAAGATTCAACAGCTCTATCCTCTACACCGCTCAAGTCATCTTCTTTCCATTGATAATTCTTGCCGGCAAGTATAAGTGCAGGATCAATAAAGGCAGCAAAATGAAGATAGCTTGCCTTGAAACCATAATAAATCATAGTTTGCGGCTCTTCATGAATAGAATCAGGTATAGGACCTGCGCCTGTGAGACTTAAATGTTGAAAGCTAAAGGGTCCTTTAGAATATTCATTCGAAATTAGTGGGGCCATGCCTGAGGCACGCCCTTCAGAGCTTCCATAGCGGTTCCCCACAGGCAACCAGTAACCAATAGCTGTAGAATTTTTATAAATATGCGGTATGGCGTAAAATGCTTGAGCTTCCTCATAATCCTTTAAAATCTTCAAGGCCAACATTTGTTGATCAAACTTCCGTTTAATACTAATAGGATCACTAATCAGTTCATTGGCAAAAAGCGCGTCGCCCACTTTTTCTTCTTTGCATTTTTCTTGATGTGGATGAGAAAAATAATATTTACTCATACCTTTCGATTGAACTCGAAGGGAAGACTCCTCATTTATAACTTCAACTTTCCACAAGCTGTCTTTAGATACAAACACTTCTGAGCCATTTAGAGTAAACACTTGAAAGCCAGAAGAATTACTGCCGAGCACATAACCTTCGGCGAGAATTACTTTCTCGCCTTTGTTGAAGGTCCAAAGTCTGGTAAATGGCACTGTCTCAGGAATTTTTAAATCTGCCTGAGCAGGAAACATGTCCAATGGGTATGATGCCATGGAAAGAATTTGATAACGTGGAATTTTTCTGTACTGCCCTTGAATAGTAATAAAATGAGCGAAGCGCTTATCGGCATAAAGGTTAATTCCGACAAGACGTCCGCATAGACTGGTATAGATTGCTTCAACCTGCATCGCTTTGGCATGAGAAGAAAAAATCAAAAGGATTAACATTAACTTAGAAAAGGAATTCAAAAGTTCCTCCCAAGTTAAAATTTTGTGCTGTTCGATGAAAACTCTGACCTTCATAATTGGCCTTATCATCTGGTCTGATCAATAGAAAATTAAGCCCTAAAGAAACATAATCACTAAAGTCCCTTCTTATGGCCATCAAAGCACTCAATTGATTGGCCTTCAAATCAAGATCTTTTCCATTCAAAGATTCGGAGTAATCCCACTTTACCCAGATGAGATCAAAGGACAATTTCATGTCCTGAGAAAGATCCCATTCAACGCTGGGTCTTATATACTTAAAATTTATTCTATAGTTATCAGCAAAAGCATCATCCCCTGCTTCGCCAATCAACACGGTAGATTTTTTGTTTAAATCAGACTTGGCATTGATCGCGCCTGTTGCACCTGAAATTTTTAGTTTTATAAAATCATTCGTCCAAGTGACTCTTACTACAGGCACAGATTTCTGAGGCGTGGCCTCCCGTGATTCGGGCCCTGCTTGAATATAAAAGGTAGGAAACATCGGGCCAAAACTAAAACCAAACTGTCGCCAGTCAAATCCGATCAGTGCCAGATGATTAAAAGCAATATCACTTAAAGCTTCTGTCGGCTTTTCTTGTGCATATAAGCTAATATCACCTTTTGTATAATACGAAGAGCCAACTGCCATTCCATTCAAATTTCCTTCAAAGCTGGCATTAAGAAAATGAAACTTTAAATGAGTGGCCACTAAATTCATTGGCAATGCACGAGGACCGATTTGATCATAGCCCCCACCGAAACTAGTCTCTCCTTGAAATCTAAAATCATCTCCATTACTGAAGCTATAACGTACGGGTAGTAATTCTTGTTGCTTTGGAGCATCGAAATTAAAAAAGATGAAACCAAAGCGGTCATGACGGTCAAAAAGAAATGGCCGTGGATAAAAATCTGATCTTTCTGCCAGATCATTGAGTTCACGAAAACCTTTCTCCCATTCCGTTATCATTTCAAGGATTTGTATTTTATCTGCCAAAAATCTCACAGGCATTAATCCCTTACGAGTTTTAGTGCATTCGGAAATACCCACCGGAAGATTCAACTCAGGCAAAACGTGTCCGTTCGTGACCTTGCTATTCCAGTGTTCGCCACTTTTGACTCGTCCTATTTCTTCCCGGCCAAAAACTTGTCTTGAACCTTTAATATCCAGAATAAAAATCGTCCCATCTATAAATTGATAAGGAAACCCTCGCAAGATTATGTCTGTTTCTTTAATTTCAAACTTTTTAGCGAATTTATATGTTTCATCAGGCACTTCGGAAAAATCAAAGGGACCTTCCTGCAAAACATAATGAGCAATGCCATTAATATTCTCAACCGGGATAGATTTAGTGGCCCCTTTCACATCCAGAATAGTCAACTCTCCATCCTGATACTCGACTGGGACACCTAGTATTAACTGGCAACCAGGCATTAGAAATCCAAAAATATCGCTGGCAAAAGACGGACTCGCAAAGAATAAGCAAAGGATAAGAAGCAAAATCCTCATAATTCCTTCGCAACGAGCAAAAGAAACTTATATAGCTCTTTGATTTTGTAATTATCCGCTTCATCAGCGTGAAATGCGAACGAAACCTTGTTGTTAAATACTTCGAATTCTTTTCCAACCGTTTTGACATTATCTCTTTTATACGAACGCTTCATCACGTGTGTAGGCACCACGGCCAAACCTAGCCCGTCATTCACGGCCTGGAGCATTTGCCCAAACGAATTCACAACCAACCTTGGTTTTAGATTCCTGGGAACTACTCCGAACTTCTCTTTGCACCAACGATAAAATGTCGGGTCATTGTTATCGTAGAAAATAATTGGGTGACTTAAAATTTCTTTCAAATCTGACTTTGCGGTAATTTTAAAACTCTCCGGAAACACCAAAGTAGTATATTCAGAATGAAGTTCTTTTTTATCCGCAAACGCCGGCACGAGATGTTCAGGCATGATCAAACAATCAATTTCATGTTGTTCAAATTTCTTAATCAAAGCTTCTGGAAAATCCATGGATAGTTTAACTTCAAGCTCTGGATAGGCCGTAAGAAAATCCAGCATTCGGCTTGAGAGCCATGTCTTTCCTAAACCATATAACGAACCCACATGAATCTTGCCTTTGATCTCATGGTTTTCAAGATGAATTTGCTCAATGGTTTCTTCAATTCGTTTGAAATATTGTTTTGCGACTTTTGCTAAACGCATCCCATTGTCGGTAAGCCTTACTGACTTCCCCTGCCTGGTCACTATAGGAAATCCTACTTTCGACTCGAGGTTTTTAAGTGCCTGTGAAACTGCAGACTGAGTAACGTTTAGCTCTTCAGCGGCTTTAGAGATATTTTCATTATGGGACAGCGCAATAAGAACCTGTAGCTGGGATGATTCAATCATAGTTTTACCTTTTATATATATTAGTAAAACTTATACATAAAAAAAAGGGCCAGGTTTAACCCTGGCCCTAATAAGTAAAAATCTTAAGATTTCTAATTAGTCACGTTCAGCAAGTTTCTCTCTTCTTTCTGCCATTACTTTTTCCTGAACGAATAGAGGACATGCCTCATATTTCGCAAATTCCATAGAGTAACCAGCTTTACCAGCTGTACCAGAACGAAGAACAGTTGCGTAACCGAACATCTCAGAAAGAGGAACGTGAGCGTTAATGATCGCGTCTCCAGAGTCAGTTGATTCAGAACCAAGAATTACACCACGACGAGAAGAAAGATCTCCGATAACAAAACCTTGGAAGTCTTGTGGAGTTTCAACTTCTACTTTCATGATTGGCTCAAGAAGAACTGGTTGAGCATCCTTGATCGCTTGTCTCATCGCCATACGTGCAGCAATACGGAACGCAAGATCGGACGAATCCACATCATGCGACTGACCGTCTTGAAGGTAAGCCTCAACGTTGATCACAGGGAACGCTGCAAGAGGTCCCTTGTTCATAACGTCCATGAAACCTTTTTCACAAGAAGGGATAAATTCGTTAGGAATTGATCCACCTTTAACTTCGTTTACCATACGGAAAACTTGGTCTTCGCGCTCTTTGCGGTCGTCAGCAAGAAATTTAATTTTTCCTGCAACTTTACCGAATTGACCCGAACCACCCGATTGTTTCTTATGTGTGTATTCGAACTTAGCTTCACCACGGATTGTCTCACGGTAGTTAACTTGAGGAGCACCAACATCAACTTCAGCTTTATATTCGCGCTTTAAACGTTCAACATAAATTTCAAGGTGAAGCTCGCCCATTCCAGAAATACGTGTTTCACCAGATTCTTCATCTGTGAAAAGGTGGAAAGTAGGATCTTCTTTAATAAAACGCTGAAGGCCTTTCGACATACGCGTTTGCATTTCTTTATCACGAGCTTTGATTGAAAGTTCGATAACCGGTATAGGCACGTGCATGCCTTCGCAAGAAAGATGCTCTACGTTCTGATCTTCCGCTACGAAAGTATCACCCGAAGCACAATCCACACCAATCATCGCGATGATATCACCAGCAGATGCAGAATCGATGTTTACACGGTCGTTCGAGTTCATACGAACGATACGGCCAACACGAACGCGCTTCTTAGTACGAGTATTGAAAAGAGTGTCACCTTTGTTCAAGGTCCCCTGGTAAATACGGGTATAAGTTAACTGACCGAATTGTTCATCAGTGATTTTGAACGCCATACAAACAAGAGGCTTGTCCATATCCGGCTCAAGATCAATTTTTGCATTAATTTTGGAATCAATCGCCTTAGGCTTCTCAGATGAAACTGGAGAAGGTAAATATCTCGCAACAGCGTTAAGAAGAAGCTGAACACCTTTGTTCTTGAATGCTGAACCAAGGAATACAGGAGTGAACTTAAGTAAGTTAACACCCTTTCTAACTGTACGGTGAATCGTTTCTTCACTGATCTCTTTGCCTTCAAGAATATCTTCCATCATTTGATCGTCGAAAGCTGAAATGACATCCAACATTTCGTCACGAGCTTTTGTTGCCTGATCTAATAATTCAGCAGGAATGGCTTCTTCACGAATGATTTCACCATTTTCGCCGTCAAACCAATAAGCTTTCATCACGATAAGATCGATAATCCCTTTGAAGTTTTCTTCTGCACCAATTGGAATTTGCATAAGAACAGCATTGTGATTCAATTTTTCACGAAGAGCTTTTACTCCGTTATAAGGGTTTGCACCCATACGATCCATTTTGTTTAGGAAAGCTAAACGTGGAACGCGGTAACGCTTCATTTGTCTATCAACTGTGATTGACTGAGACTGAACCCCAGCAACTGAACAGATAACCAAAATTGCACCATCAAGAACTCGCAAAGAACGCTCAACTTCAACTGTAAAGTCCACGTGTCCCGGAGTGTCAATTAAGTTCACTTTGATCGATTTTCCATCACCTTCTGCGTATGTGATCCCTTTACGGTCAACGCCTTCCCATTCAACAGTTGTAGCTGCTGAAGTAATAGTAATACCCTTTTCACGCTCAAGTTCCATGTGATCCATGGTAGCGCCTGATCCGCCGCCTTTAACTTCTTCGATTTTGTGGATTTTGTCGCAGTAGAACAAAATTCGTTCTGATAGCGTGGTTTTTCCAGAGTCAATGTGGGCCGAAATCCCAATGTTTCTGGTTTTCGGTAAGGCTTTCTCAATCATCTGCAACTCCAAAATGTGGTTGAAGGTTCGTTATTAATGGTAAATTTAGGCTGCATCATAAAGGAACCCCCTGAGTTTCGTCAATTTTTTTCCCCTCAAAATAGACTGTTTTTGCTTGTTGCCAAAAGATGAATTTTCGACGAAATAATTACTTATGAATGGAAAGAAGGATTTAGATAAATCAACACTCTACGAAGCGGTCAAAACGATTGTGGAGCATCCGGCGAAACATCTCCACCTTGATCAGCAAAAGCTGTTTACTCTCTTCAGTATCGCATTTCAGTACATTTTATTCCGCTCAACCAAGCATCCTGGCCACTACATTATTCGCATCGAAGACCCTTCGCTTGCCGAAAAATTGGCCCGCAAGGCCAAAGATGAGACCACGCGCAAGTTTATTGGACGTCTGATGGTTCCGCGTCGCCTTGTTTATGGGAGTTCTACATTCCATTTAGACTACTTTCCGCTCCAGACTTGGGGCATGACCAAAGATATTCCGAAAGAAAAAATTCAAGGCGCTATCATAGTTAAAAATACTTCCCACAATCCTTTGATTGATGAAACAGATTTTCGCCATGTGAGTGATGATGATCAAGCAATCAGCTTATTTGGAAAGCACTATTACCTTAGCACTTTAATGGATATTGCTCCCCGAACGATTACCATCGCCTTTAATGAAGAATTCGAAGGAACCGAAACCATTGAGTTCGCATTTATTGAAGAAAGTTCTGAAAGAACCATAGATGGGGTAAGAATTTCGGAAAGTGTACAGTTCGAAGAAGACTAAACTTTTTTTCCTTCAACATATTCTGTTTCAGTTAAAGCACCTGTGCGGTCCCATTCTTTCCAAGGGCCATGTTTGAGATCATCTTTGAAGCTACCTTGAGATTTAATGCTGCCATTTCCAAAGTAAAAAACCCAAGCATCCGTTTTTAGACCATCTTGATAGTCACCCTTGGCCATCAGTTTTCCAGAGTCATAAAAATGCTTCCAATCATTGGTACGCTTGCCTTTTAAAATGAAACCTTCTGCGGCCAGAATTGCAGATTCAAAATAAATCTCGGCCTTACCATCTTTATAAACTTTGGGATGAAAAATATCCTGAGATGGTAATTGCCACAGGAAGCCCTGAATTTGTTCCTGCTGCTGGAGTTTACGAACCAATTTCAGAATAAAGTATTTTGCGCCTTCTTTCTCACTAGCTGTAACTTCTTTGAGGTAGGACAGCTCATCTTTGAATTTGGAAATGTGTCTGGGAATCGAGGCTTCCAAGACTTTTATTTGATCCCCAGACGTACCAAAAACACATTTGGCCAGGACGCCTATTATTTGTTCCTGCGTTTTAATCACAGAATCAATTTCATCGCTAGGAAGATTGATAAAATCATCAAAAGTGCGGACATTCTTCATCACATAGGTCATGAAGACTGGGTCCTCTAGAATCCCGGCCATCAGGATCTGTTGGCGACTAGCGCTCCCACTTGTCTCCATGTTAAGCACAAACTCTTTAAAGCCTTCAAACTGCCGTTTTTTGATACGCTCTAGTATACCCATGGGTATTAATTATAAGCGAATCTAGAAAAGTCGCAATATGCCGGCTTGTTCTGAAACGATGCTGAACGTAAAATATTAAGATGAGACTTATTTGTTTAAGCATTTTACTCTTCTTTTCTTTCAGTGCCTGGTGCTCTTTCTCATACGAGGAGACGGCAAATAAATTGGGCCTCTCGGTTGTATCAATTGGTAAGCCTTGGACTTTTACGGGTGTAAATCGGTTCTATACGGATCCTGGATTTAAACGTGCGATGCTAGTCATGGAAAATGTTGCAGGTATTAAAAAGGATCTACAGATTACCGAATTTGATAGGTACACTTTAGTGGAATATCCTGTGTCGAAAACAACGTATAACTCCATTGCCTTAATTAATGTCTCAAAGAATCAACTCCAAACCTTCATATTTCCTCAACCCCTTGATATGCAAAAACAGCTTAATACTTTTATTCAGTTCTTCATTCCTAAGGCCCATGCCAGTGAGCAGTGTGAAATGACCAGCCTGAATCCATCACAAGGCTCCAGCTTAAATGGGGTTATGGATTTTTTTTCAACCGGCTATTTCCAAATAGCTTCAAGTTGTATCACAGGAATCCTGGAGGGTATCTGGGACTCAACTGGCGGACTTGTTACATCAGCATGGGCAGGCCTCAAAAGTTTAGCGAGTGATCCTGAAAAGTTCTGGGACGATAAAGTTGATCAATTCTATAAATTGAAATCCTTTCTATTGGATTTTGAAGTCAATATGCAAAAGATGTTTGCTTCATTTAAAAAACTTCCCGATGAAACGAAGGCACAAATGCTTTGCTCCTTTGTTGGAAGTATTGGCACTGATGTGATGATAGCTATTCTCACTGCCGGAGCAGGTTCGGCCAAACTTGTACTTAGTCTTAAGAGTTACGTTAGCAAGATTGTAAAAATTGAAGGACTCATGAGTAAACTAAGTAAGCTTGGTAGACTTAGCGAATTACCTGCCAAATTTTTTGATAAACTCTCCAAGGGTCTTATTTCTGAGAAAAGATTAAGCTCCATTCAAAGTCTTACCCATCATGAGTTTGATGATTTGGCGATGCAACTTGTGAAGTGCTCATTATGAAACACTTACTTATACTATTGGCCTTATTACCTAATCAAAGCTTTGCCCTAAATTGTGAGAAAGCAGAAAAGATGGGCGAGTTTCTCAATATGAATGGTAAGTCGTTTATGGAAGCAAGCAAAAATCATAAACTTGCAGGCAATGCCGGAGAGTTAAGCGTCAGCGTTGGGGACGTAAACCAAGCACGGAAAATGGCCTATAAATTTCCTGCTCTGGAGGATTTAGGCTTCCCTCCGATTGATAAAAACTGGCAACCGTTTATTGTAAAAATGGATAAGTCTTCATTAAAGGGCATGAGAAGTGGCTGGCAGTATAAAAATGCGAACGGTGACATCGCTGTCATCAGGTTAGACTATGACCCTATCAAGGGTGGACACTACAACATCGACGTGATGAAAAAAACGCCGAAAGGTAAAGAATCTTACAAACTTGCGATCGAATTTGACTGCAACGGAAAACCTTGTTCTGCAGACCAAGTTGTTAAACTGGCCAAGGGCATGAACTAAGTTTTATTGAAATCTATTTCAACTTGGAAATAATGAACGAAATTTTCGTAAGTATAGAAGCAAGCTGGGACTCAGAAGATATAAACGGCAGAGAAATTCTTAAACCATTTTTAGCTTCTTCTTTAAATCCTAAATGATTCATAATTATGCTCGCCTTTGCAGCACCACTGCTACAAGCAGACCCCGCCGAAATCTGAAGACCATTCAGATCAAAAAGTGCAAGTGTGATATCTGAAGAATGCTTATTAAAATAAAAATAAATGGTATTAGAATTTCGTTTTTTTCCACTTCCGGAAATAACTCCGCCAATACCCTGCAGTTCTCTAATCAGAGTTTTCTCTAGCGTATCTCTCAAAAGGAAGTTCTGATCGATATCAACCGATTTCAAATCTTGTAGCGCTAGGTCAACACTCTTAACCCCTTGTGGGTTCTCTGTACCTGAACGTAATCCGTTCTGCTGTCCCCCGCCTGAAATAAGCGGATAGAATGAAATATTCTTACTATAAAAACTAAATCCTATTCCTTTCATCGCCCCAAACTTATGGGCCGAGAAAGAAAAGATATCTCCCAATGCAAGTATCTTCCAATCGCGGATCTTACCCGGTGCCTGGACAGCATCAACATGAATGTATAAATCAGGTATCGATTTAAATAACTTCAAATCATTCAAAGGATTAACAATACCAGTTTCATTATGAACCCAGAGGTGGTGATAAAGAATAATCAATTCGGGATTGTTGTCTTTTTTATCCTGAAGCACCTGCAAATTCTTTGAATGATCATATTCGAGATTTTGATCAATTTGGAGTTCAAGACATTTTACATGGGGCCCAAAGTAACGCTCTCCCAATGATGTGACAGCGGGGTGATCAGTCTTTGCATAACAAATTAAAAGCTCTTTACCAGTTAATCGGGCCCATTCGCTAAAAGAATAAGCGAAGGTTATGATCGCCTCAGTTGCACCTGAATGAAAAAATAAAGAAGTTTCCTTCTCACTCTTGCCAAAAATCGAATAAATCTTTGAGCGAGATTCATTGATAATTTTACGAGAAGCTTTTCCTGACGAGTGTTGACTGGAGGGATTAGCAAAAAGCACTTCGCCGCTTTTCAACCAGTCATAGACTGATGGAGAAAGCGGCGAAGTTGCATTAAAATCAAGATAAAGTCGTTCTTGATCCACTCTTATTGGTTAATTTCACCAACGTTAGAGCGAATAGAAGAAGCGTTATTTGCAGTTTCACTGAACGCTTCTGCACCTTTTGTCTTACGAGCAAGGTCACCAAGGCTAGTTGTAGCTAGGTAATCCATCATGATCGTACCGAGGTTTTCGAAGTAGTTCTTAGTTAAGTTAAACTCTTTAGTATCAACAACAGCGTTGATGTCATTACCTGATTCGTCTTTCATAATTTCAATACCAGATGAAGGTACTGCAACAATGTCACGAGCAGGGTTGATGTTCTCTCCAACACAGTCTAATACGTCTTTAACTGAGATTTCATCCATAGAACGAGCGAGGACATAACCTCCACCTGGACCACGAACTGATTTAACTACTTTTCCTGTACGAAGCTTTCTGAAAAGCTGCTCTAGGTAATGTAGAGAGATTGATTGTCTTGTAGAGATTTCTTGTAATCTTACTGGATTTCCACTTGAGTGAAAAGTAAGGTCAAGCATAGCTCTGACTGCGTAACGGCCTTTAGATGTAAGTCTCATTTGTCTTCCTCCATAAATCCAAGTTGGTAATTTTTTAATCGGGTTCCGAAACCATCCTTGTCACCCGAAAGACTATTTCCCTTCTGAATGCCGCTCACTGCAAATCAGACTAGAAATATCTCCTAAATAGTATGACCTTTTCTAAATTCTCACGTCAATGATTTAATATTGATGTTTATATTTTATTTGGCAGGGGCAAATAACGAAGGGGTAAATATTAACAATTTCAACCACTTGAAGCAACAATAAAAGGCACTTGGTGCTAGATTGTCTCTGGGCAAAAAATTCCGACAAACTTAGTTAGTCATCATGTAAGGTGAAGAAAGAAAAGTTTCTAGTCGCTTCTTCTTCAATATCAGAGGCCTTTGGATTGACCTTTATCTCTAATAAATATGGTGTCCAGTTCTCTGGTAATTCCCTTAATACCCTGCTTGCAAACTTCATTCCCCACTCAATAAAAAAGAATTGTTTGTCATCAATATATGAAGGGATTTCTAATTGAAGAACGTCTTCATTTTTTTCTAACCGATAAAAATCCGCATGAACGATATTCTTATTTTCAGATATGATCGAATAAGTCGGGCTTAGGATTTCTTTATCACCTACAAAAATTTGTGTGAAAGTTGTCTTACCCGCACCTAGTTCTCCCTCGAGAATAATAAGGGCCGGAACTTTTGCGAGATCCTTTAATTCATATACAATATAAGGGAGATCAGATTTATAAACTTTTTTCCACTCTCGAATTAATTTCTTATTCATTCTTTAAACCTCAGATTTTAATAATTCATCTAAGGATTTGAAGCCTTCAGGAAAAGCATCTATCAGGCTTGTAGCAGTCATAGGCCGTACACCTAGTTTTTCGGCGGCGGCTTGACCGGCCCATGTATGAACCATGACTCCCATAAGAATCGTGCGATTTAAATTCTCATAGATATTATAGAGAGAATCACGTTTTTTTAGATTAGCCTCTTGACCAATAAGGCCACCCAAAATTCCTGCAAGAACATCACCGACTCCACCAGTTGCCATGCCGTCATTTGGAGCATAGTTGAAATAGGTCTTGCCATTGGTGAAGCCTAAATAGGTGCAAGGACCTTTCAGAATCACGGTGCAGTTAATTCGCTCAATGACCTCTCTTAAATAATGAAAAGGCTCTTTTTTAACCTCATCCATAGAAATTCCAGTGAAATGACTAAACTCTCCAAAATGAGGCGTCATAAGAGTCGGTGCATTTCTCAATTTGAAAACATCAGCGTCAGACTTCAAGGAAAGTACATTAATAGCGTCTGCATCGAGGACAACTGGCCCTGAAAAGTTATTGAGAATTTCTAAAACTAACATACGAGCACGGTTTGATCGACCCATTCCAGGCCCAATTATAATTGCGTCGTATTTTTCCAGATCCATAATCAACCTTCCCCACTTGGCCTGGTCGAGAGGGATGTAGCCTGTCATTACTTCCGGAATCAAACGCGAAATAAATTCCTGATACTGAGGCTCCCACGTTGCAGCAGTCACTAGACCTGCGCCAACTTTAAGTGCAGCAGTTGAGGCCATTACTAACGCCCCAGTGAGCCCATGGGATCCACCAATAACCAGCGTATGACCAAATAATTTTTTATCACCAAACTTATTCCGGGCTTTGGGAAGTTCAAATTTGATATTTTTATCAATCAGAAATTTATCTCCCCCCTTGTCCATTATTGGTTTCGGAAGTCCGGCCGAAATAATTTCAACTTCGCCCACTAGTCTTGCACCATCCGCCTGATAATAACCAAGTTTTGGTAAAGATACAGCGAGTGTTAGGTCGGCCTGAATGGCATTACCTTGAATGAAACCGGTGTCGCCTTCAACTCCCGTTGGAATATCTAGTGATATGGTGAAGGCTTTTTCTTGATTTATGAAATGGATAACGTCATAGATAAACTGTGAAAGAGGAAGTCGTACTCCTGTACCAAATATGGCATCAACGATGATTTTCGGTGAAGAATTATGCTGAAAATAAGCTTCGAGTTCATTTACATCGTCGATATAAGCAACTCGAACACCGTAGGATTCAGAAATTTTAAGTTGCTCTTTAACTTCCTGAGAAGAGTCATTCTTATCAAAAAGTAAAAATGCTTGAGATTCATGTCCCATACTGGCCAAATGTCTGGCGATAGCAAGGCCAGTACCACCATTATTGCCTTTTCCTATCAAAAAGATAAGTTCACCCGCACTAATGTCTGCTCCCAACTTCTCAGTTATGGCTTTTGCCGCTCTCAGGGCAACGTTTTCGATAATTAATTTTTCTGGAAAATGAAACCGTTTCTGGGCTTCAGATTCTAATTCTTTCATTTCTTTTTGAGTAACAATTCTCATATTAGGCCTCGAGGGGATATTTTTTCATGAGGGTTAGCATTTCTTTAATAACGTGGCCAAGACCAAGGAAAAGGGCTTCGCCCATAATCCAGTGGCCGATGTTATATTCCTCAAACTGTTTTTCAGCGAGAAGAGGTTCGAGTGATTCAAAGGTCAAACCATGGCCAGCATGATAGCCCCATCCTTGAGCCTTAATTATTGAGTGCCCTTCGCGGTACATTTTTAAGTGATTCGAAAGATCTTTTTTATTTAAAAAATCCTTTGCGTATTCACCAGTATGTATTTCAACGGCATCAGCTTTGAGAGTTAAGCACTTGCTTAATACTTGTGGTGTGGCCTCGACAAAAAGTGAAATTTTAGTGGAGGGTGACATCTTTTTAATCGCCTCACAGGCAGCTTTTACGCGGGAGTAGTTTATCGGGTCGAGTACATCCAGCCCACCTTCAGTCGTTCGCTCGGCCCTTTTTTCAGGCACAAGACAAACCCATTCCGGCCTTTCCAAAATAGCAATTTGGACCATTTCATCAGAACAGCCCATTTCAAGATTTAAAGGTAATTTAAACTTACGACACATATTGTGCGTTTCCGGCACATCTCTATCTTGAATATGCCGACGGTCTTCCCTTAAATGAATCGTTATTTGATGGGCTCCGGCCGCAAGAGAAATCTCGGCTGCACGAGAAACTTCAGGGTAAAATTCCCCTCTTTGTTGTCGTAGAGTCGCAACGTGATCAATATTTACACCCAAACGAGGATATTTCATTTTAACCTAATGCTTTAGTCACAACATGAGTAAGCTCTGAACATAATTTTTCCACGAGCTTAATATCTCTGCCCTCAACCATCACACGTGCCAAGGCTTCAGTTCCAGAATAACGAAGCAGTATGCGTCCTTCTTTACCAAGTTTGTCCTCCGCATCTTTCATGGCTTTTTTGATTTCAGGCACATCTTCAAAGGGAACTCTTTTCTTAACCAAAACGTTTTCCATTTTTTGTGGAAACATTTCTATATTAGTTAAATCTGCAAGCTCCATGTCATAGAATTTTATACTTTCGATAACTTTTAAAGCTGCAAGGATTCCATCACCAGTAGTAGAATATTTTTTAAAAACCAAATGTCCAGAGGGCTCGCCACCAAATAATGCCCCTGTTTGTCTCATGTGTTCAACAATGTATCTATCACCTACTTGCGTGCGGGTAAATTTGAGACCCTGTTGATGCAGGTAATATTCGAGACCAAAATTACTCATCACTGTTCCAACCACTTCATTTGTAGGCCCAATTTCATGATTATCTTTAAGGAATTTACCACAAAGACCAATTAGCTTGTCTCCGTGAATAACATTACCATTCCCATCTACGATTGTAAGTCTGTCCCCATCTCCATCAAGACAAACACCAAGATCCGCACGGTATTTTTTTACTGTTTCAGCACAAAGCTGAGGATGAAGAGCACCGCAGCCCATATTAATATTGGTACCGTTTGGGTTGTTACCAAGGGAGATAACTTCTGCACCTAATTCCTCGAACACCATTGGTGCGAGTTTGTAACCTGCACCATTGGCGCCATCAACAACGACTCTTAATCCTTCGAGAGAATACTGGGGGGAAAGTGCTGCTTTGGTGTGAACAATATAGCGACCAATTACTTCATCTA
>JBILYY010000027.1:0-27687 GCA_044377495.1 Bacteriovoracaceae bacterium
GCATTCTTACTAATGAGCTTACTAAGGCAGGTATCAAGGAAGATCAATACAAAGATTATTTTGTATTCTGCACCGATCCCGTCAAAGGGGATTTGAGAAAAATTGGGGCAGCATGGAATGTGCAAACGCTTTCAGTTCCTTCTAATATCGGTGGGCGCTTTTCTGTTCTTACTCCTGTCGGATTTCTTCCTATGTTATTTGCTGGCATTAATCCTGATGAGGTTTTAGCAGGGGCTGCCGCCATTCAGACTAAATTATCTAGCAAGTCAGAATGCGAAGATTTTTTTAAACTCGCCTCATGGTTAAAAGACCTTCATGATAAAGGCATCCGTCAGACAGTCATGATGCCTTATTCCTCATTACTTAAAGAGTACTCTGCTTGGTTTGTTCAGTTATGGGGAGAAAGCTTAGGCAAAGATGGCAAAGGTCTAACTCCGATTCCGGCCTATGGTGCGACAGACCAGCACTCCCAGATGCAACTCTTTATGGAAGGCCCTGCAGATAAAACTATATTTCTGCTAGAAGTAGAACAATTTCAGCATAACTTTGAATTGAAAAACTCTATTCCAAGCGAGTCTTTCAAATCCCTTTCTTCATTTAGTTTAGCAACTTTAATGAAGGCCGAATTTGAAGGAACTCTGACTGCCCTAAGCGAAAATAAGCGGCATGTTGTTCATCTAAAGATACCCATCCTAAATGAAGAGAGCCTCGGACAATTAGTACTATTCTCAGAGTGCCTGACTGTTCTGGTCGGTAAATTGTTGAAAGTTGACCCCTTTAACCAGCCGGGAGTAGAGGCAGGAAAAATATATGCTTACGATTGGTTAAAATCTCATTCATAAGTGCCGATAAGTTTCCCAGCACGTCTTGCTGAAGATGGGGCAAGAGATTATAATGAATGCTAACTAAGAGCTGGATATTTTTGGAGAAGTCATGAGCGATGAGAACAACGCCACGGTAGTCATAACCGACATTAGAAAAGCACTTGCTGCTGCAGAAGATGAAGCGAAACAAAAGCCTGCTTGTTTATTAGTGGTTGGTGGTGAGTTGAATGGTTCAATTTTTAATTTAGTTCCTGGCGAAAATGTCATTGGTCGTAATCCTGATTGTACAATTTCCTTAGATTTTCATGGCGTTTCTCGTAAGCACTTCACCATTACAGTAATTGAAGATGAAGTAGTAGTGACTGACCTTGGCTCGGCCAATGGAACATATCTGAATAATCAAAAACTAGATACACCGACCGTTCTAAAACGTGCTGATACAATCAAGATTGGTTCTATATCGATGAAGTTTCTTCCTTCAGGCGATCCAGAAAGACTTACGTACGACAAACTCCACGAGGACGCAAACACTGATGGACTCACCAAGTGTTATAACAAAACTTACTTCAATAATGCTCTCGAAACTGAAGTTAAGAAATCTAAACTTACTGGAAAACCATTAACCCTCATTATTTTTGACCTAGATCATTTCAAAAAACTAAATGATAACTATGGTCACGATGCGGGAGATTATGTTTTGAAAGAGAAGGCCCGCCTGATTCGTGATAACGGAATACGCCAGGGCGATGTTTTTGCCCGTTATGGCGGTGAAGAATTCTGTATTCTTCTTCCAAATACAAACCTTAAGCAGGGCTTTGAAATAGCTGAACGTCTAAGAAAACTCATTGAAAAGCATGAATTCATCTACGACAGTAAACGCCTTCCGGTTGCCGCTTCAATAGGTGTGGCAGATTATCGCCAGGGCGTGAACAACGGAACCGATCTTTTCAAACGCGCCGACCAGGCCGTCTATAAATCCAAAGATGGCGGCAGAAATCAGGTCAATTTCTTCAAGGGATAAATGCTCTCTTCTCCACCGAAGATTGAACTTCTACCCGAACACCTGATTGATCAAATCAAAGCAGGTGAGGTAATTGAACGTCCAGGTAATCTGATAAAAGAAATCCTTGAAAACTCCATAGATGCAGGCTCAAAGCGCATTGAATTAACTCTCAAAAATAACGGCCTTGATCTTATAAATTTAAAAGATGATGGTCATGGAATATCCTCATCAGATCTTCCCATGGCATTTTCACGCCATGCTACTTCTAAAATACATCGGTTTGAAGATCTTTATCAGCTTAACTCATTTGGTTTCAGAGGAGAGGCCCTCGCCTCAATTTCAGCTATATCAAAACTTCAATGTCTCACTTTCAACGAGTTTGAAGAAGAGGGCTCGGAAATTAGAATTGAGGGTGGGCTCACAACCTATATTGGAAAGCGGTTAAAGAATTCCGGACAAACGGGAACTGAGATTAATATCCAGGATCTTTTCTTTAATACGCCCGCTCGATTAAAATTTATTCAGTCTCAGCAGTCAGAGAAAAATTTTCTTAAAAAAATTATATTCTCATTTATATTTGCACATCCACATGTTGAATTTTCTTTTAAGCTAGATGAAGACGAAAAGGAAATTTATCCGGCTCGTGAGACGCTAAAAGAGAGACTCCTGGATATTGTGCCAAAAAGTCGTGATCATATTCTTCATACAAAAAAATCCTATGAGGACAATGATCTTGAAATCTATATCATTCCGGGAAATCTGCGTTCTCCGGTCAAATTTCAATATCCCTACATCAATCAGCGCTTTGTCTTAGATAAACAGCTTTTACGAGTAATTAACAATGCTCTTTTAAGTAGTTTTGGTACTGATGACTTTCACTTCCTGGCCTTTGTAACATTGCCAACTGATCACATTGACGTAAATGTTCACCCCAATAAAACAATCATAAAGTTATTTGAAACGTCAAAAGTTTTAAGTCTCGTAACAGCTTCAATTAAGGAACTTGCAAACTCCGATAAGACTTCACGAGCTGACATGCATCCACCTCGTCTTGAGCAACAGGGGGCTTTCGGAAGTCTTGAGGCATCTCAGTCTTCGCTGGGTCAGGAGAGACATGAGTACAACATGGAGGGATTTTTCTCTCCCCACCAACTTTCTCATGAGACTCAAAATAATTTCATCTGGTTAGGAAATATTTTTCTTCATTATAATCAGGATCGATGGGAGGCGATTTCGGCAACGAAGCTTCTTACTCATCACATTCAAGAGAAGAGCAAAACAATTGCTGCGAACATTATCCCCCTACTTGTAAGTGAACCTTTTAAAATCAACCCCGAGTCCATCAAAGTTAAAGAACTTATTGAGTACGGACTTGAGTTGGAAAAACTTTCAAGTGATACCATTGTTTTACGAGGCATTCCTGATTGGATGAATGGATTCCCTTTGAAAGACATCGTTGGATCTTTACTCCGTGGAGAATCTCTTGAGAAAATCATCATTGATCCTAGAGAATGGTCACAAAGTACATGGGAAGAAATGATGGCCATTTCAGGAATAAGTACACTCAGGGATAAAAAAATAAGTCTTGATTTAAGACTGCTCCTTGAAGAAAAGCTTAAGTGAAAGTCATAATTGTTTCAGGACCTACGGCAAGTGGAAAAACTGATATCAGCATTGAACTTGCCCGAAAATTTGGTGGCGAAATTATTAATTTTGACTCTCTTCTTCTTTATAAAGAAATCAATATTGGAACGGCCAAACCAACAGTCAGTGAGCGTGGAGAAATTCCTCACCATATGATTGATGTCGCCAGTATTTCTCATCCGATGAATGCAGCCGCTTATGCCAAGATGGCCTTGCCGATCATTAATGATCTTCATGCTAAAAATAAATTAGTATATTTAGTAGGTGGAAGTGGCTTTTATCTGCAGGCCTTGGTGAAAGGAATGTATGACTCCCCCACAACTCCAAAAGAGATTTCAGAGCAGTCAGAAAGATTGTATATAGGAAAAGGTATTCGGCCTTTTCTAGAGATTTTACAAAAAGAAGATCCTACTACCTTTGCCCTTTACCACGAAAATGATCACTACCGAGTACGCCGGGCAGTTGAGCACTTCTGGCATACCGGAATACCTCTTTCTTTTGAGCGCGCTCGCAAAGACAAAGAAAATGAATTACGCGAGCAATCCAACGTTCATGGTTGGGACGTTTTGCATTTGCATCTGGATCTTCCTAAGGAAGAACATATCGAAATCATCACAAACCGAACGAAAAAAATGATGACGTCGGGTCTGATTGAGGAAGTAAGAGAACTTCTTCTAGAAGGTTTCACAGGTCTTGAAAAACCTCTTCAAAGTATTGGCTATAAAGAAGTAATCGATCTGCAACATGGTCTTTTAAAAAACGAAATTGATTGTATTGACCGAATCATTATATCTACCCGCCAATTGGCCAAATCTCAGAGGACCTGGTTTAACCGGATTTCTGGCAAAAAGACCTTTCATCCAATCGTAGACAAAAATTTAATACTGGAAGAAGTGCGTAGATTCAAAGGGTTATAATCTCAAGTAAATGCCGGCCTATTCCGATACAGTATTTGTGAAACTCTACTACTTTCTCTTTTTAAGTGCTTTCATTTCGTTCCCAATTTGGGCCCAGCTAGATCAATCAATTGTTCAAACAACTAAAGATGTCACAGATATTGTTACAAACAGTAGCATGCAATCAAATACCACTATCGCGAAAGAAGCTTCCAAGTTGGAAGATTTAATTGATAAAAATGAATGCTCTAATGAAATAGAAACTCATGACAGTTGCCAGGGGTTTGCCAATTCTCTTGTGCCTCAAGGCCTAAAGGAGAAAGGCTGGAAAACTCTTTTAGAAATTAAGTACAGGCCAATTGATCCAAGAAAAAGAAGCTCCACCTCTTCAGCGAATTACAAGAGCTATAATTTTTCTGGCTATCGAGTTAATACTGGGGATCAGGCGACAAACCTAATCACTAGTTCTGATCTCGATGCAGAAACCAAAACCATTCAGAATTGGTATCAGTCTCGCTATGGTTCTTCACCCGAAGCATTTGATATTCGCACACAACTTATCATTGATCAGTTAACCAATCCTGCATTCACTTCAAGCGATGCGGATATGATGAGTAAAATTAAAAACTATTCTGGATCTATGAGTGATCAAGAATTTACTCGTTTTGTTTCTGCAATCGCAGGATATGTAGACTACAACGATGATCGTGCAGCCTTTCAACAAACACCTGAAGCTGGTCAAGGAATAGTGACGCCTTTTCAACAAATGATGGGAACCAAATCCGGTGTCTGCGGGGACATCCACAGTATGGCCGCAAAGATGGCCGAACAGCGTGGCTGGGAGGCATTCACTGTTGGTTATGGCCTTGAACAATCGCAACATGTAGTCACAGCAATGGTGAATCCTAATGAACCAAACAAACTTATGATCGTAAACTATGGGCAATATGAAGAACATGCCTTAAATGATGGAAACTCAGTCAATCCAACGCCGACTGCACCTGGTTGGGAAGATGTTGGTACCCAGATGAGAATTTTTAAGAATGATAAAACAGGAGACGGTCTAGGTAAAATGCAACAAATAGCCACGGTTCCTACTGCTTTAGGTAGTTTTATGACGGACCTATTTAAAAAAGAATACCAAGTATCAAAGGCCATGCCGAGTAATGAGAATTTTAGAAAAGAACAACTTTCTGGGCAAACAACAAAACACGTAACCAAGCTTAAAAATGAAGGAAACAAGATCACAGATAAATTCGTGACTGAAGGCCTCATTATTTACGAAGGTCAAACAGACAATGCTCAAATCTATGGAGTTGCTGTTTCCCATGATGTTTATAAAGATATTTATCGTTGGGATCCCAAAGAAAATAAGTGTGTTCTGAAAAAAAACAAGTACTTCTCTGTTGGACTTGCAGGTTCTTTGGTGGATCTAACCCAAGCCGGATTTGACAATACTTTCTATGCTTATCTAAATATGAAGGGTGGTCAGATTTTTCATGTGTATCAATCTGAGCATTTTCAGTTCAAGGGAATCATTGGGTATGAATTCGATGGCTTCGTGGCCACTTACGACCAGGGTCTTCTTACAGGTGATGCAAATTTTGCGACTCTGCTAGGTGTAGTTGCTGATTATAATAAAAATGGAACATCAGTACATTTAGGTGCAACTTACGAGACCAACATTGCTCTTCGAAACCAGAACCTTATGACTGATTTAAGTTCAATTCCAACCAACGTCAACCCGCTTGCCTACAATGCCTTTTCATTTGATGCCAATCTCACACAAAAAATTAACTCCAACACCTCTTTCGTAAGTAACAATAATCTTACAATGACCAGAGTTGGTGGGCGAGTTTTTCTTTCAACTGGAATTATTCATAAGAATACGAGCATCATGGCCTCATACCAAGGTGGCGTTAAACCAATTGCAATTGGCAACACTCTTCAGAACGTAAATCTTCTTCAGAACTTTAATAATATGGATGGCTTTCGTTTAAGTGCTTCTCAGGGATTTTCGAATACGAAAGGAAATTTTTCAGGAACTGTTTCTGCTTACGGAGGCTTGAGTACTTCCACAGTAAAACCCATCCCGATGGCCGGCGCTACTTTGAAATTAAATCTTGGCGGCACGAAACGTAAACCTTCCGGCCGCCCATAAAACAATCTAAGGCTCAGGCGTAATAGAAAAGTTCGAAGTCATCGGAAGTCTCGGCATTGTCTGTTTTGGAAATTCGCCTGTGAGTGAATTTAAAAAAGCCACAATGTCCAAAACCTGAGCATCAGTTAAATCCATACCAAGTTGAACTTTCCCCATGACTCTTACTGCTTCATCCAGTGTCTTTACTTTTCCGTTGTGAAAATAAGGAGCCGTCAGTGCAACGTTTCTCCAAGTAGGGACTCGCCAAACATTCTTATCTTCTACTTTTTTTGTCACTTCAAAACGACCAAGGTCAGCAGTTATGTCATACATCTTATCAAATTTTGACCCAGGGATTTGTGGAAATGGCTGGTAATTACCCTCGCCCATTTTAAATCCCTCACCCGCAAAGTTTTCACCGGTATGGCACGAAGTACATCCAACTTCTTCCACAAGTTTCATTCCACGAATCTGTTGGGCTGAAAGCGCCTTCTTATTTCCTCTTAAATATTTATCTAGAGGAGCATTGGGAGTAATCAGAGTTCGCTCATAACTAGCGATTGCACGAACGACATTATCGGTTGTGATGACATTTTTATCTTTTGGAAAGGCTTTTTTAAAGGCTTCAACATAACCTGGAATCTGGTTAATTCTTTCGATAACTAAATCATGAGAACTCATGCCCATCTCTACAGAATTTGTCACTGGCCCTTTGGCCTGCTCTTCCAGTGAAGGGGCTCGACCGTCCCAAAACTGAACCGTCATAAAAGCTGAGTTCCAGACCGTTGGTGAGCCTCGGCCACCGCGCTGACCATGAATGCCGGCCCCTACAGGTCTACCATCCGCTCCATGGGACATGACGTTGTGACATGAGTTACAAGAAATTGTTCCATCCATAGAGAGTCGGGAATCAAAAAATAACATCTTTCCCAGTTCAATTTTTGCTTGGGTCATTGGATTGTCCGCTGGCACAGGAGCTTTCAACGGCAATGGTTTCATCGCCCAACTATTAAAAGATGATAGTAAGGCAAGAACCAACAATATTTTTCTTAGATGCATTTGTCCTCCAGGTCAGTTAAAATTATTATATATGATTCAAGCCCACGATAAACTCAAAGTTATAGTTATTTCAGACGGTACTGGAGAGACAGCATCAGCTATTACCCGTGCTGCAATGGCCCAGTTTCAGGAAAAAGAAATATTTTTTACCCGATACAAAAATATTCGTAGTCGCGAACAAATTGACGCCATATTTCAAGAAGCCGCCATTCATCATGACATCGTTGTCTACACTATTGTTTCAGTTGAACTCCGTTTGTATATTTCTGAACTCTCTAAACGTGATCATGTGCGATCAGTAGATGTTATGGGACCTCTCTTATCTGCGTTTTCTAATTTCTTTGAATCAGAACCTGATTATCAACCAGGGATTCTCCATGCAGTTAATGATCAATATTTTAAACGTGTCGCTGCGATAGAATTTACCCTTAATCATGACGATGGAAGAAATATAAGCTCCTTAGATGAGGCAGATGTTGTTTTAGTTGGGATTTCCCGAACTTCTAAAACTCCCCTCTCCATGTACCTTTCACTTGAAGGAATTAAAGTCGTCAACGTTCCAATTGTAATGGGGGTGGATGTACCAGAGAAACTCTTTCAAATTGATCAGCGAAAAATTTTTGGGCTGACGATTGACTCCGATGCTCTTTTTCAGATTCGCAAAAATCGACTCAATCGCTTAGGACTAACTAACGACGAGGGTGACTATGCTGACATGTCAAAGGTGACTGAGGAAATTGAATGGGCCAATAGGATTTTTGCTGTAAATAAACGCTGGCCGATTTTTAACGTAACAGGCAAGGCCCTTGAAGAAACTGCTGCTGAAATCATCAAACTTCTTAATATGAGAAAAGTAAATCGATTCAAACAGTCAAAGCGCTTCGATGAGAACGATAATAAATAATAATTATTCTAGAAAAAACTTTTTATTTTCTTCAATATGAAAATCAACTTTCTTTTCCGTTCCAAGAATCGGATTCACAATTTTAGCATGATAACTACCTTCGGGGATTTGCAGATCCCTAATCGGAAGTCCTCTTTCTACCATGACACCACTTTCCTCATATACAAGTACCGAGCCAGCAGTATAGTTCAAAGATGTGGTTAATAGTCCATTTCGCGCACGTTCAAGTTCAGGAACGTTTATAACTGATGAGTCTTTTTCCTTAGTCAAATTAACAGTACTCGTGAAGGGCTGAAATCCAGGTTTTTTAATTAGCACAACTACATCTTTATCCATTGGTACTCTAAGCGCAGATCCAACATAATCAAATTTTGTTCCATCAATATAGACTTCCATGGTGACATCTACACCACTCAGCACGACTTTTCCTTCGGTCTGAACAACGACTTGCGGAACCTCTACATCATCTTCCCGCGGTTTTTTATTTATGGGCACAGAAGAAATTGTGCGAGTTACTTCTTCTCCATGAATCATTTTGTAAACATTTATCCCAGTAATGCTTTCAACAAAATCAGACTGAATATAGGCAACAGCTGCGAGAGAGGCTGCAATAATTACTATAATGAGAGGTTGTGAATTAGATTTTTTCGCATCAGCCGCTGCTTGTTTTTTCGAGATAACCCTACTACTGTTCGTTTTATCTTTTTCATTCTTTTTCGCAATAGTAGATGATGGCGCTTGTTTTATAGTTTTAGTCGTTGATGTGGCTGCTGCTGGACCTGCAGAACGGCCAACCTTACGGGTTCCAGTCTTCTCTGTGCCTTTCAATTCAATTTCCAAGCCAATGACTTGACTGGATTCTGCTGAAAAATCAATTTCACGGATTTTAAGTCTTTCTTCAGCTTGAACTTTTAAGCCTACTTCTTTTTTAGATATTTTCCCGGTCTTACTCTCTTCTTTCTTCATGTCCTCAATATAGGCATTTGTGTCTATATTACCGTATTCAACAAACTTTCCTTTATCACTTTGAATTTCTGCCTTGAACAGATCTTCTGAAAAAGTACTTAAATCAGATGCGTTAAAATCAGGATATTGAGAATAAAGGAAACGTACCAAGGCACGATTTA
Organism: Bacteriovoracaceae bacterium; assembly: GCA_044377495.1. Taxonomy (GTDB): domain Bacteria; phylum Bdellovibrionota; class Bacteriovoracia; order Bacteriovoracales; family Bacteriovoracaceae; genus Peredibacter. The sequence goes on from JBILYY010000027.1 coordinate 9,598, forward strand.
GCTGATCAAGATTATCATATCGGTTGGCACGATCTTTAGATAATGCCTTCATGACGATTGCATCCAGCTCTTTAGGTACTGATGGATTGATTTGTGACGGTGGTACAATTTTACAGGCTTGAATTTGTTTTAGGACAGCAAGATCATTACTGGCCTGAAAAAGCTTGCGCGAACATAGCAATTCCCAAAGCGTAATTCCTACAGCAAATTCATCGTAGCGGGCATCGAGCTCAAGTCCATCCAGGTATTCCGGAGCAAGATAAGAGAGCTTACCTTTAATCGTTCCTGCCTGAGTGGCTTCTGAGTTTGTGTTTGCTTTCGCGATACCAAAGTCAATTACCTTCACTGCACCATCATAAGTAAGCATGATATTGTGAGGAGAAATATCTCGGTGAACGATATTGTATGGTTTGCCTGTTAGTTTATCAGTAAATGTATGAGCGTAGTGAAGTCCCAAGCAAACCTGGGAAATGATGTAGCTAGATATCTCAACGGGAAAAACAACTTTTTTCTCTTTTAAACGATCTAGATATTGTTTTAAATTCGCTCCATGAATATATTCCATGGCCGTATAAAGTTGGCCATTGGTTTTACCATAGTCGTAAACTTGCATGATGTTTGGGTGAAGCATACCGAAAGTAATATTTAACTCATCCTGAAACATGCGTACAAAAGCTTCATCATTTGAGAATTGTGGTTGAACCATCTTAACCACGACCATTTTGTTGGCTTGTTCACCAAGAAAGCGGGCACGACAAATCTTGGCCATACCACCATCTACCAGATGGTCCAAAATTAAATATTTTCCGAATCGTTGAAATTTCTTATCAGTCATAACGCCTCAGATACATATCGGTCATCTTTGATATTTCTTAAGCACTTTGAACTGTTTTAAATTCTTTAAAGTTTGACTTCCAAGTAGCTGAAACTTGGGAAATTGATACCTATGTTTTCAGTACCCAAGCGTGAAGGTGACCGTTTACAGTAACCCATAACCTTATATGTCATCGTCCGCCATTCCTGAGAAGAAGGGTGGGTCTTTAGATAAGACGCAAAGGTATTTAAAACAACATCATCGTATCCATTTAACTTCATTTGTTCCCGAAAGTTTACGTGCGAAATTTTTGTCGCATCAGAACTGTATGCAACTGTGACTAAAAGGTTTTCACACTTGGTAAAGAACTCTTTTTCACTTTCTGAAAACCATTTTGAAAATGGTGATGCTGAATCTGCACGATATATGAGAGCATCAAAGTATAAGGTCATTCCGTAGTACCAGCTCATTCGCTTAAATATTAATGGATCCTTCCAAGATTCTTTTTGATAAATCCCACCTCTCAAAACAACTTTTCCTGTTGTCGTCTGGTTATGACTTTTATAACTCGCACACCCAGCTAAAAATAGTAAAAGGAAGGGAATTGCCTTCATACGTTCTCCTTAAGAGTCTTATCTATCCATTTCTTCATTGTTTCAAATATTTCAAAGCGGTCAATCTCATTCCATAGTTCATGGTAATGCTTCGGGTAATGGATGGTCTTAGTCAGTTTCTTCTCTATTCCGTGTGCAAATAGTGCGGTACTTTCCGGATCCACAACTTTGTCTTCCCCGGCAATTAAAAACAAACTGGGCACTCTTAGATAATAAGATAGGCCGCGAATGCGATGACTTGCTTCAACTACTTCTTTGGCCATTCTAACAGTAATGAAACGTGGAATTAATGTATCACTATCGAAATCATTCGCTCGCTCAGGATCGCGAGTTAAATCTTTTCCCGTGTATATGATTGGTAAATGTAGTTTTCCAGATAACTTGTTAAGATTATCTAAAACGGGCTCAGAAGAAGCACCGAGCGCCATCCTCGGCTTGATACATGGACTTGATAAAATGATTCCATGTAGAGGGTATGCCCAACCAAAAGTAGTATCTAAGATACGGATTAAAGCAATTAATCCACCCATACTATGTGCGAGAATAATTGATTTCGTTTCTGGCCCATTAATTTTATTAACGAACTCGCCCACCAAATTCATATCTTCAACATACACTTTGAAACTTGGTACATAAACCCTTGCTCCACCGCTACGCCCATGACCGACATGGTCCCATGTTGTAATGGCAACATCTTGCCCAAAATTTCGAAGAACAAAATGGATAAGATCAACATGCCTTGCCGAATACTCAAGGGCACCATGTATAAGAAGAAAATGTAGCTTAGGTTTTGTTGAACCGTAATGGCGAACAAATACTTGCGACTCTCCATCACTGGAAAGTAGCGAATGATCCCTGGATGAAAAAAGATTTAAAGCGGGTCTTGCCATTAATTTTCTTCAACGTATTTTTCGATTGAACGTTTAGCTTCATCATTCAGTTCTTGAAACCTAAAAGAAAAACCTGAATTTCCTTCAAGCACTCTGACTACTACACCAGCTGCGGTAAAGTGGTACTCAGTGTTTTCAGGGTGAACATTGATCGAAATCTTGTCCCCGGCCAGTCCTTTAAAATCATTTACTAAGACCTGCATGCCGCCAATTGAAATATCACGACATATTCCCTCAAAAAGCTTTTTGTTATTTTGAACAAAAAGTCTCGCAATAAAAGGCTTTCTAGTAGCGGTACGGCGATCAGTATCTTTAATTGGTGGAGGAAGTTCCTGGAATATATCCTGATACTCAGGAAGGTCTCCCATAACTTTCCACTCTTTCATACCTGTCGTAAAAATAAATGTTTTACCATTTATTCGATTTTCCTTATACAGCTGTTTTAATTGCTTCAAAGAAAAAGGGCCATAATCAGAGGAAGCTGATTCACGATCGTTCCCTATTCGAATAAAAATACAAGGTTCAGATTCATTCATATTAGCGAAACTGAATTCTTTTTTCTCCTCATTCATAACCGGAGCCGATGGAAATGCTTCTACTTCAGGAGCGGATTGAAGTTCAGTAACTTCTTTGATTTTTTTCCAATTATCAAATCCCTTCTTCCAAACAAAATCGGAAGAAGTTAGTTCTTGTTTTGAAATCATTGTCAAAATAACGTCTTGATCGACTGGACCCTGACGATTGCCTTTTTGTACGTAATACCAATTTTCGGCCATAGCATCCTCAACCTATTGAATTAATTGTTAATACTATCTTACCTCAGCTCCTTTTATAATGAGGAGAAAAGGCAATATTTTCCGGGCCTTAAGGCAATGCCTGACTCAACCACTGCCACTACTTGGCTAAAGTTTGGAAGGGTTTAAACCGAACTGGTAACTAGGAAACTCTTAAGGTGATATTTATGAAAATTTATTGGTCAGCTTTTCTCTCATTGTTCTTTCTTCTGGCGCTTGCCGGATGTGGGGCCGAACAGTTTGGGACGACTCCACAATCGACTTCGAATCTATCGAATCCATTGCAAGTTTATCAGCAATCATCTTGCTCAGGTCATACATTAATTAAGCCAGCAGTTGATATCCTTTATGTAGTAGATAACTCACAAAGTAATTATTGGATTTCAGGCGATGTTAAAACTGGTATTCAAAACACGATCGCAAGCATTTCTAGTCAGTTCGATTATCGAGTGATTGGAACCCCACTTCTAGAAACGACTGGTGGAAATAGCGACTATCAGGTTCTAGCAAAAGATCCATCTAGTTTACCAATAACAATTCCCTCAACTCAGGTTCTAACATCTTCTTCACAATTCACATTTTTTACCAATATTGTTTCTGGCCAACCTGAGGCAGGGATTAGAAGAGTTCAAGAATTTATTACTGCCCATCAATCAGATGGTCTATTTAGACAGAGTGCTTACCTCTTTGTGGTCTTAGTTTCCAACGGACGTGATACAGAAGTTGAATACCCTCAGAATACACAGACAGCTCAAAATGCTGCTGTCTTCAATAATAGAAAAGCAAGTCTCTTAAATCTTAAAACTTATTTGCAATCTCAACAGCTTCGTCTTTTCTCTGTAACTGCAAATACTAAATGTAATCCGGTTAGAACAGGATACATCGCCTCTCCTCTATCTTATGCGGCCATGTCCCAAGCACTCTATGATAGTCATTCGGGATTTGGTTATAAAGCAGCTGCCGATCATTATGACCTATGCTTAAAAACTAACGTGAGTTCAGTCTTCAATGACGTGAATAGCAGTATCCAACAAATCATCGTTCCTCATACTTATAAGTATTGGCCGATTACCTCGACTGATGGAACGATTGATACGCAACCAGGAAAGATCAAAGTCTTTAAGAGTTCTCCCAACTCTGCGCCAGCAGAAATGACTTCAGGTTGGAGTTATTTGCCAAATCCTGGAAACCAAAATACCCGAATCCTCCCCAGTGTTGGTGAGCCAACAACCAGAGCACATTTAGTTGAATTTGATGCCAGTCATTATGTCACATATCCAGACTGTATTTCAATTTCTACCAGTTCAAACCTGGAGTACTTTGGCTACGTGGACATTCCAAAAATCCCTAAAGAAGAATCAGTGGTCATTAAAATTAATGGTGCTGTAGTGCCGGATTCTGGTTGGTCTTTTATGGCAGCTGAGGGCCAGCAGAACATCAATATCAAAGTGGCGCACGATGGCTACCCAAATACCCCACCTGTCATGCGCCAGGGGTATATGTTGAAACTGACATCAAATTATTATTATAAATCAGGCGATAACGTTGAAGTATTCTACGTCCCAGCAAGTAACTAATTGCCGGGCGTAGTTATTCCTTCTGCTTCTCAACATTCGACTTCTTCACAGCATTCATGAAACGAATAATCGGATACATTTTCTGAACTTTTGGCATATCCGCTTCAATAAAGATCTTCCCGTCTTGCATCAGTAATTCACCAAAGACCCCAATACTCTTTCCATCATCCAAATGATCTGGGTTCACAGGAATACCCTGCAATTTGAATTCATCAATTACGGGATTTAGAATGTAATACTTGGTGAATTTGGCAGGAGCATCGTCTGAAGTTCTCAAGTTCGGAATATCTATGACGGGATTGGAAGGAAGCTTCTCCAGCATCTTAGAAATGATCAATTCACATTTATCAGAGATACGCATCTTTTTCTCATCTACCAAATGTCTTTCTGTATTATAGAAAATAAAAATTTGTTTAATCAGTTCGATATTTTTCAAAAGAAGTAAGTTTGGAACTTTATCTTCGTCATCTACAATTTCCATCAAATTTAGAGAGACAAGTAAATTCAAGATGGATTCTAACTTTGCCTCCATGATCTGATACATATCGGCGGTATATAAAGTAAGAGTTTTTCGGTTTACGGCCAAAGCCTGACCTTTAACATCTCCGTGGGCCTTAAAAACTAAAAATAAAGTACCTAAAATTCTCATGACCTCAATGGGTTTCATAAACTCATAAGTGCCGGCATTTTTCCCATACGAAGCCGTAGCATTGTCTTCCAATTCTTTAATTCGAGAATTTGCCTTACGTAAACGAGTTGCAAGAGTATTAATGATGGTTTTAAACCATGGATTAAGCGACAACATCGTTTTACCGAAAGCTAAAAACGAAATCTCAACAATATCAACGCCGGTAATAGCAGAAGCAGAACAAGAACGCTTCTTGCCCGAGCCATCATCATCAAAGAATGCCATCTCACCAATAACTTCACCTGGGCGAAGAACAGCAAGCTCGATAAATCCCTTACCTTTCGGTTTAAATAAACGGATCTGTCCTTTCTGAATAATAAAAAGAGATTCCGCCGAGTCTCCATCATTAAACAGAATCTCTCCAGTCTTCAGGCTTCGCATTCCCGATTTAACCTGAGCTGAGGTTTGTGCACCGTTAGACATTACTTAATTCTCTCAATAATTAAACTGAGGGCCTCACCACCACCGATACAAATAGCAGTACAACCATATTTGGCTTTTTTCTTTTTCATGGCATTCATTAGTGTCACAAGAATTCTTGTTCCAGAGGCACCTATTGGATGGCCCATGGCCACAGCTCCACCAAAGACGTTCACTTTACTGTGCGGAATTTTAAATTCTTTCATGGCCGCCATCGTAACTGCGGCAAAGGCTTCATTAATTTCAAATAAATCAATTTGATCAATCGTAAGATTAGCTTTCTTTAAAGATTTGTTTATTGCCTCGACAGGAGCAGTTGTAAACCATGTCGGATTCTGAGCATGAGAGGCATAACCAAGAATTTTGAATTCAGCTTGGGAAGCATAAGCATCACCCGCTAAAACAACTGCAGCCGCACCATCATTAATGGTTGAAGCATTGGCGGCAGTAATTGTTCCATCTTTTTCAAAGGCAGGTTTTAGCCCCGGCATTTTTTCAAAATTTGCTTTGAAGGGACCCTCGTCTTCAACAACGTCAGTTGGTCCACCCTTGGCCGGTACTTTTACGGCAACGATTTCATCTTTAAAGATTCCCTCTTTAACAGATGATTGCGCACGCTTAAAAGATTCAATCGCAAAAGCATCTTGCTCTTCACGAGTCATGTTAAATTTTTTAGTACATTCTTCAGCACAATTTCCCATCGCACGGTTTGAGTAGACGTCCCACAAACCATCCCACTGCATAGAATCTTTCATTTCAGTCGGGCCAAACTTAGCACCAGAACGAGAATTCATAAGCAAGTGTGGAGCGAGAGACATATTTTCCATTCCACCGGCGACCACAACTTGATTGTCACCAGTCATGATTGAGCGTGCGCCCAAAATCACGGCCTGAAGTCCAGAGCCACACACTTTTCCAACAGTCGTTGCTGGAACAGATTCAGGAAGGCCTGCAAATAACAAGGCTTGACGAGCAGGTGCCTGACCCACACCCGCAGAAAGCACGTTACCCATAAAAACTTCATCAACTTTATTTTTTTCAATATTAGCTTTTTGAAGTGCACCTTCAATAGCTGCAGCCCCTAATTTGGGAGCTGGAACTTGTGAGAGTGTTCCCATAAACGAACCGATGGCCGTACGGGCACCACTTAAAATATAAACCGCCATAATATGATTCCTTTAAGAGAGAAAGATTGTCTTTCTTGTAAGATTATTTTAATGAAGTGATAGATAAATTGCTACTAAATCTTAAATTGAGGCAGGTCGTCATGTTCGCTCGAAAAGCAGACTCTAAGAATGGAAAAAGTATACCGGAAGACTGGCTTTTAAGTTTATCGATCCTACTCAACGAAACTTATCAGGATGAATGTGAGAAAAAACAGCGTACTTTTGATGTTTATGGTCAGATTTACAAAGAAGAACTTCTTTTGGTTGTTTCATGGCTTTCCGAAAAGGATGAGTATATTGCTCCTGTAACTTGCTTTTTATCTTGCGAGCCAGAGCAAATGAATGATGAAAAGAAAGTGAAGAGCACACAACTGAATTTCATCGATGTTGTGGGAATTTTCTTTGACCAAGTTTTTGCATCTGATGACTGGAGTGAATTTGAACCGAATTGGCAGGAAGTAAATTACAAAGATGAAAATTACTTTTTTAAACTTTCTCGAGAGAATGTTAATTTGACTCTTGAGGCGAATAAACTATTGGGTGAAGATTTTGATGAAGATGAAGGCATGGATGAGGTAGAGGAAGCTTTAGACCCAGAAGACACAGAATATAATCAGTAAAAAAAAGCCCTCGTAAGAGGGCTTTTTTTATTTATTCGTCTTCGTATCTCAAACTTGAAGAGATAGTTTCAATGCCGATATCTCCATCATCATCATCATCATCCGAAGCATTCTCTAATTCATCTTCTTCGAAATCAAATTCAGAAGTGATATTAAGCTCGTTAAGAACTTTGTAGAACTCTTTATCATCAGAAAGATCAGACAATAGAGATTCAATATATTTAACAGGGTATTTAGAAATAAGCTCTTCGATGTATTCCTGAAGTTTGTTTTCTTTCAAGATCTCGCGCTTTTTCTGAAGTGTTTTTTGGTTACGAATGTAGTGAAGACGGCAGTAACTCTGAGTTGTACGGATGTTATCGCAACCTTTTTCGATACATTCATCATTCTTGGCATTAATGAAAAAATCCATTGTCCCAATTGATTCAGCAATCTCTTTCCAGTTAAAATGCTCTCTTAATTCTGCAATTTCATCAGCAATTTTCCCTTCAAGATCTGCAAGAATAGCATTCTGATATTTCTTAGACATCTTTGGAGTGAAGGCTTCAACTCCTCCGTCATCTTCTTCGTAAGCTTTTTTACCAGATTTTTTGACTGTTTTAGATTTCTTATAATCTTCTTCAAATTCATCAACATCATCATCTTCATTTGATTTACGTGCTGAGCGCTCTTCACCGAATTCCGGTTCATCATCGGGTCCAAGATCGATATCCCCTTCTTCATCTTCATCATCGCTGAATTTGCTTTTGGAAGGCTTACCTTTCTTTCCAATATTCTTGGCATCTTCTTTATCTTGCTTGGCCTGGAGCTTGGCGCTCTCTTTATCTTTTTGGGCTTGAATCTTGGCTTTTTCTTTATCTTTCTTTTCTTGTTCTTTGGCTTTTTTCTTATCAGCTTCGGCTTTTACTTTATCTTTTGAAGCAAGAGATTTTTCTTTAGCTTCGATGGCCTTCTTATCTTTTAACTCTTTATCTTTTTGTTTTTTGATCTGCTCTTTAGTTAAACCTTTAGGCATAACCTTAGCAACTAGCTTACCAGCGCTTTTAAGGAGTGAGCTCTTAATCGATTTTGCGGGAGCCTTAACAACTTTCTTTTCAACCTTTTTAGGGGCTACTTTTTTTGCGGGAGCCGCTTTTTTAGCAGGAGCTTTTTTGGCCATTTTTTTTACTTCTTTTTTAGGTGCAGCTTTTATTGGCTTTTTGGCCAAAGGTTTTGCTACTTGTTTCTTTGCTGGCATCTTAGCAGCAGGCTTCTTTTTCGCCATGATTTTCTCCCTAAAATATAATAACCGACTACGGTAATCACGTATAAAACAAATTTAGTAGAAACTCTAACAAAGTGCGGGTCTCTTTGACGAGAGATTTTTACTGAATTGCTCTCAATTCGGAGTTCGCAATTACCATGCGCTGAACTTCGGAAGTTCCCTCGTAAATCTCGGTAATCTTTGCATCCCGGAAGAAACGCTCAACCGGGTATTCCTTGGTATAACCATTGCCGCCGCAGAGCTGGATGGCTTTGGTAGTAACCCACATAGCTGATTCTGAAGCAAAAAGTTTGGCTTGGGCCGATTCTTTTGAATATGGCTGCCCCGCATCTTTAAGAGCGGACGCGTGGTAGATAAGTAGTCTTGATGCACCAATTTTTGTACTCATATCTGCCAGCATGAACTGGATTCCTTGGAGGTCTGAAAGTGGTGCACCGAATTGAACTCGCTGTTTTGTGTAACGTATAGCGTAGTCAAAAGCACCCTGGGCAATACCTAATGCTTGAGAAGCAATTCCGATCCTGCCTCCATCAAGAGTTGCCATGGCCACTCGGAAACCTTTTTCGGCTTCACCTAGTAATGCGTCTTTTGGAACTTTTACTTTATCAAAGGCCAGCTGACAGGTTGATGATCCTCGGATTCCAAGTTTGTCCTCTTCTTTAATGATTGAGAAACCAGGACTAGACGTTTCAACAATAAATGCCGATATCCCTTTATAGTCCGGAGTTTTTTTCGTCTTTGCAAAAACAAGACAAACAGAAGCTTCTTTTCCGTTGGTGATCCAGTTTTTTACGCCATTAATTTCCCAATGATCACCTTTATCTTCTGCGAAAGTTGTAAGAGATCCCGCGTCTGACCCTGCATTCGGCTCAGATAAACAGAAGCATCCTATCCATTCACCAGATGCCATTTTAGGAAGATATTTTTTCTTCTGAGCCTCTGTTCCAAAATTTAAAATGGGCCATGCCGTGAGTGAAGTGTGCGCTGAAATAAGAACACCTGTAGATGCACAGTTTCGTGAAATTTCTTCCACCAATAGTGCGTATGACAAGTAGTCCATACCTGCTCCGCCGTATTCTTCTGGTATATAAGATCCTAAGAAACCATTTTCAGAAATCTTAGCAATTAACTCTTTAGGAATATGTCCCTCGTGATCAATTTTCATTGCCAAAGGCGCAACCTCTGAATCAGAAAACTTCTTTACCATATCTCTAATTTCTTTATACTTTTCATCTAAAATCATAGAATTTTCCCTGTAAATTGAGCTTTTCTTTTTTCAATAAATGCCGCAGTACCTTCGATCATATTTTCAGTTTGGAAGATATTTCCAAAAGCTTTTCTTTCTTCAACCAAACCTTTACCTAGGACCTGTTTTGCTTCGTAAATGGCACAAGAAGAATTCTTAAGTACCATTTTAAACCAACTCTGAGTTTCAGCTAAAAGTTGTGCCTTATCCGCATAGACTTCAAGTGCAATACCCAAAACTTTAGCTTCTTCACTTAATATATTTCGGCCAGAGAATATAATTTCTTTTGCTCGTCTTTCTCCAACAATTTTTAAAAGGCGCTGAGTTCCACCGAAGCCTGGAATAAGCCCCAATTTTACTTCCGGTAAACCAAAGACTGCATTTTTTGTGGCAAAAATAAAATCACAAGCGAGTGCCATTTCAAATCCACCACCAAGAGCAAATCCATTTACACAAGCAACACACGGATACGGAAGTGCTTCAAACGCTAAAGTTACTAATTGGCCAAGTTCTGAGAAGGCCAATGCTTCACCTTGCTCCATTGGCTTCATCTCAGCAATATCTGCACCAGCGATAAACGCTTTCTCGCCTTCTCCTGTTAAAATCAAGCCGCGAATTGGAGCTACTTTAAGTTCAGTCAATGCTCCTTTAAGTTCTCGTAGAACCTGAATATTGAGAGCATTAAGTTTATCAGGGCGATTGATAGTCAATATCCCGATTTCATCACTTACGCTAAAACTGAGTGTTTCAAAATTACTTATCATAGACATGGAATCCCTTTCCGTTCTTGCGCCCAAATCTTCCGGCCGCGACATACTGACGAAGAAGAGGACATGGACGGTATTTTGTATCTGCAAGTCCATCGTGAAGTACATTCATGATTGCTAAGCACGTATCAAGTCCGATGAAGTCTGCTAACTCTAAAGGACCCATTGGTTGATTCGTTCCTAACTTCATCGCTGTATCAATATCTTTAGCGGTCGCCACACCTTCATACAAAGCATAAACAGCTTCGTTAATCATCGGCATAAGAATTCTATTAACTGCAAACCCTGGATAGTCCTGTGCCCGAACGAAAGTTTTCCCCATCTTTTCCGAAACAGCAGCGACAGTATTAAAAGTTTCATCAGACGTTTCAAGACCACGAATACCTTCAACTAATTTCATAACAGGAACTGGATTCATAAAGTGCATACCGGCCACTTTATCAGGACGTTTTGTAGTCGCAGCTATTTCAGTTATAGATATAGAGGAAGTGTTACTGGCAAGAATTGCACCTGATTTAACAATCTCATCCAGTTTCTTAAAAATATCAAACTTAAGTTCTTTTTTTTCTGTTGCTGCTTCAATTACTAAGTCGCAATTTTTAAGATCAGTCATCTCGGAAGTTGTTTTGACTCGAGAGAAGGCTTTGGTGGCTTCATCAGCGCTCCATTTACCTTTTTCAACACCTTTGTCCAACTGCGTCTTAATAAATGTGTGCCCAAAATCAAGCGAATTTTTAAAAGCATCAAATAGAATGACGTCATAACCTGTCTGGGCAGCAACCTGTGCAATACCTCGTCCCATCTGACCAGCACCAACAATTCCGATTAGTTGAATGTTTCCCATGACAAAAAATCCTTGTTTCAATTTCAAAATAAAGTGATCCAAAAGTACCCCATCCCTCGTCTTTTGCCAAAAGGTATGCGGCCGATTTTTTGAGAATTTAAACCACGACTCTTGCCATAAAGGTCAAAAGTGTTCTATAACATCGCAATATTTTGACAGAACGACCATTAGGAGAACGCAGTGGCCAATCACAAATCATCAGTAAAAAGAGCAAAACAAGAAAAAACTCGTCGTATGACGAACAAAGTTAAAACAGCTAAGTCTCGTACTGCTGTTAAAGCTTTAAAAGACGCTATTGCTAAAGGTGACAAAGTCACAGCAAAAACTCTTCTTCAAAAATGCCAGTCACTTCTTGCAAAACTTGCGAAGTCACCAGCTATGAAAAAGCAGACTGCTTCTCGTAAGACTAGTCGTCTTACTAAGCAAGTTGCGACAATTAAATAAATTGCCATAGACCCTTGATTAAATCAGAATTGAGCCCAAAGTATGAATAATACTTTGGGCTTTTTTATTTTAGGAGATTTCATGAAATCGACTTTCGCTGTTCTATTATTATCACTTTTTCTTGTCTCTTGCGGTCTTCAATCGATTCCAACTGCTAACAACGCTGTTGAAGGAAGTTGGGCCGAAGTACAAAACCAATATAAGAGACGTTCGGACTTGATTCCCAATTTGGTAAATGTCGTAAAGGGCTACGCGACTCACGAAAAAGAGACACTTGAAGGTGTTATCGCTGCACGTGCAAAAGCAACATCTATTAATGTTGATGCTAAAGACTTAAATCCAGAAACGATGAAAAAATTCCAGGCAGCTCAGGGAGAACTTTCTCAAGCTCTTGGTCGCTTGATGGTGGTGTCTGAAAAATATCCCGATCTTAAGGCAAATCAAAACTTCCAGGGTTTACAAGTTCAACTTGAAGGCACTGAAAACCGTATTGCTATTGCCCGTCGCCGTTATATTGAAACAGTTCAGGAATTCAATAATCTTGTAACCGTTTTTCCAACGAGCCTAACAAATTCCCTCGTTCATCACTTTGAGAAGAAACCTCAGTTCTCAGCGACTGAAGCTGAACAGAAGACACCTGAAGTTAAATTCTAATGCGGTATCTTTTTTCTTTAATTCTTATTTTATCACTAAATGTGTGGGGATCTGAAATTCAGATCCCCGCACTTAACTCACCCGTTATGGATGAGGCCGGTTTTTTAACTACCGAACAGAAGCAGGATTTAAGCCAATTGGCCTATGAGATTAATACTCATCAGGGACCACAAATTACCATTCTGACTGTCCCGGATCTTCAGGATTATGCGATAGAAGATTTTTCTATTCGTGTCGCCGAAAAGTGGCAGCTAGGAACGAAAGAAAAAGACAATGGCCTGCTCATCGTTATCGCTAAAGCCGAACATAAAATGCGAATTGAAGTAGGAAACGGTATTGAAGGTGAAATTACTGATTATGAATCCAATCAATACATCAATAATATTTTAACTCCTGCTTTTAAGGCAGGGGACTTTCACGGTGGACTTAAAGCGGTCATGCTAGATGTCGCCCAAAAATTTAATCTTAAATTAAGCGAAGGCAATCGTTACGTGCGTCGCGCTCCTCGATCAAGCTCTATACCTGCTCCTTTAAGAGTTGCCTTCCCATTTTTAATAGGGGTCTTGATTCTCGGGCAGATTATCTTAGGTAAAAAACCTGTTGCTCGCGGAATCTTTACCGGTGCAGGAATGGCGGGAGTGGGATTTTTTGTTGGAGCTGCCGGATTCGCCATGATTGGTTTTATGTTCTTGATGGGTCTTTTAATCGGACTCATTGGTCTTCAAAATCTACTTTTTGCACTTGCAGCTGGGTCTAGTCATCGCGGTGGTGGTGGTTTCGGTGGAGGAAGTGGCGGAGGCGGAGGCAGTTGGGGCGGCGGTGGCGGTGGTTTTTCTGGCGGCGGATCTTCGGGGAGTTGGTAATGAGAAATATTCTAATTCAAGATGACGTGGCACTGGTCGAAGAGAGACTTAAGCAATTTGAATCTAAGACAGGGTGCGAGCTACTTCTCGTAATCACTAATGCCTCTGATCCCTATCCAGGGGCTTCATGGCGCTTTGGTTTGATTGGTGGATTTATCATTTCTTTGATCTTTAGTTATTATCTGGAGTTTCATTATAGCTTAATGTGGCCTGTAAGTTTTCTACTTATTTGTCTATGTATGACGTGGGTTGGACATTTTAGCTGGGCCAAGCGATTGGGACTAAGTGATTGGGAAATACAAAGAGAGTGCAGAGAAAAAGCTGTTGAATATTTTCATACTCTGGGAACTTCAAAAGTCTCTCATAAGTTTACTGCCATGATTATGATTTCAACTTTAGAAAAAAACATTCAAGTTTTAATCGACGAGACTCTTAAAACTGAAATAACCCAAGCCGAGTTGGATGAGTTAATTGAAATCATGAGAGTTCATTTCAAACTTGGCAATATGGGATCAGGGCTTATTAACAGCATTGAGAGGCTTGAAACTAAAATTCTGGCCGATTTTGGGGGTAAAGCGAGTAATTCCCATGTATCTCAACTTTCAGATACCATTCACTTCTTGCATAACTAGCTATTTTTCCTAGATGGAAGCTATGCAGAATTAGTTATCTTATAGAATAAATGGCCAAGACATAAATTGGCCGACATAATTTCTCCACATTATTTATTTTTTTATTGAAAAGGATTTCAATGAAATCGTTAACTCTACTTCTTTTACTAAGCACTACGCTTCATGCAGCAATGGACACCCTAACTTACAAAATTCAGTCAGGAAAATATCATCAAGGTGGAACTCTGGAAGTTTCTGCAGCTAAAACCGATGTGGTGAATGAAGTTATAGAAGTACTTATTAAGTACGATGTAATAAAAAAGCCTTTGGTTCCGGTATCAGCTGAGCTCTTAAAAAGTTCGATGGTATTAGAACTTCCACTCGAATTCCAAGACGAGCGAGGTTATCTCAATCTTGAAATAACCAAATTCAGAGATTCAGAAAAAGCGACAATTCACCATGCCGGTCGAGTGGATATTGGTAATCTTAAAAATGCTCATCATATTCGCATTCTCAATAAGCGCGGAAAATTTGAGTGTGATCTTTACTACCACCCATCCGTTCCAGAATTAGGATGGCCTCAAGTTAGGCTTTTAATGAATATGGCCTTTTTGAAAAATTACGAAGTAATGGCCGCTTTAAAATAAAATTCGATCACTTCTTTCAGAGAAGAATCAAATTCATTTTTTAAATACCAATCTGCTGCTTCTCCATACTTAAACTTCAGGCCAAGATACGTTTTCAACGTTTCATAGATTTTGAATAAATTCATTTCTTGTTCGTTATTAAGTAATAAAACTGAAAGATTTTTCAGCACTTTTTGATTCAAAAGTGGATCTTCCCTTACGGATGAGTCTATATCTACAAATCGAGAAGTTGTTTTAGAAAGAAAACCTACTAATTCCTTGAGCTGTGACCATATTGTATCGAGGTTAACTTTATCACCTTCAAGCTCTCTACAAATTTCTTCACATAGCTCTTCCAACTAAGACCCTGCTTTGTGCTCATTAACTAAGGCCTCAACTACGTTTGGATCAGCAAGTGTAGAAATGTCACCTAAACCACTATACTCGGTGGCCGCAATTTTTCTCAGAATTCTGCGCATAACTTTTCCAGAGCGAGTTTTTGGTAAACCTTTTGTAATATGTATTCTATCAGGAGCTGCAAAACGCCCAATTTTAACTCTTACTACTTCTTTAATACTCTCTATTAATTCCTCTGACAGAGCATAAGACTGATAAAGAATAATGTAAGCATAAATGCCAACGCCTTTAATATCATGAGGCATCCCAACCACAGCAGCTTCTGCAACCGCATCATGCTCCATCAAGGCACTTTCAATTTCTGCAGTTCCTAAACGATGTCCTGAAACGTTAAGTACGTCATCAATACGTCCAGTAATCCAGTAATATCCATCTTCGTCCCGACGACAACCATCACCTGTAAAATAAAGGCCAGGATAGTGAGTGAAATAAGTTTCAACAAAACGTGCATGATCTTTATAAATTGTGCGGGCCTGACCAGGCCATGATGCTTTTAAGCAAAGAGCACCTTCTACATTATTGCCTTTCAATTCTTCACCCGTGTCTGGCTTTACAATGACCGGCTGAACACCAAAGAATGGCAACGTCGCCGAGCCAGGTTTGGTTGGTGTGACCCCAGGAATAGGAGTAATGAGAATTCCTCCTGTCTCTGTCTGCCACCAAGTATCCACGATGTCACAACGACCATCACCAACTACATCATGATACCATTTCCAGATTTCAGGATTGATGGGCTCACCCACAGTTCCCAAAATTCTGATCGATGATAAATCATATTTTTTAACATGATCGTCTCCAAACTGAGCAAGTGTTCTCAAAGCTGTTGGAGCGGTATAAAAAATATTTACCTTTAGATCTTTAACAATGTGCCAGTACCTTCCGGCATCAGGATAAGTTGGAATTGACTCAAACAATACAGAGGTAGCACCGTTGGCGAGCGGACCGTAAACCACATAGGAGTGCCCAGTGACCCAACCAATATCCGCTGTACAAAAATAAATATCATCTTCATGATAATCAAAAACATATTTATGCGTATAAGCAGCATAAGTTAAATAACCACCAGTCGTGTGAACCACGCCCTTTGGTTGACCAGTTGACCCCGAAGTATAAAGAATAAAAAGAGGATCTTCAGAGTCCATAAAAGCACAGGGTGCAACTGGACGATATTTTTTTATTTCATCTTCATAAACAAGATCCCTATCTTTAACCATTGGAACTTTTGTAAATGTACGATGAACGACCAACACTTTTTCAACACAACTCACACCATTAAGTGCTTCATCAGTTATATGTTTAAGCGGGATCGCTTTTCCTCCACGTAGGCCTTCGTTTGCAGTGATAACCATTTTACATTCAGCATCCAGCACTCTTCCTCTTAAGGCGTCGGCACTAAAGCCACCAAAAACAACGGAATGAATGGCACCAATTCTGGCACATGCAAGAACTGAATAAACCAGTTCAGGAATCATCGGAAGATAAATGCAAACTCGATCACCTTTTTTTACTCCATGGGCTTCAAGTAAATTGGCGAGACGACAAACATGTTCATAAACTTCAAGATAAGAAATGTGCTGATATTCTCCTGGCTCATCTTTGGCCCAGATAATAGCGTCTTTGGTTGCATGCTTTGCTAAATGGCGATCGAGGCAGTTATAAGATGCGTTTATTTTGCCTTGTGGATACCAACTATAATTAACGCGACTAAAATCTCCCTGGGTTGCTTTAAGCGGAAACGAAAACCAATCCATAGTCTTTGCTGCCTCAAGCCAAAATCCATCAGGGTCTCGAACAGAGCGTTTATACAACTCTTGATAAGACTCTATTCCTTTCAAATAGGATTTTGACTCTATACTCTTTTTGACCGGCAAACTGGCAATTTTTGTCATAACTTGTTCCTTTAAAGTAGATAGATTCTGACATAAAGCTCCCTTCATTTAAAGACACGACTGTGCTAATTTATTCAAGATGCAATATTTTAACATCCAATTGGCCTCTCAACTATCAGGCGTGGCTTCAGCAACTATCAGGGCATGGGAAAAACGCTATAATGCAGTGGTTCCTGACCGAGCTGAAAACAAACACCGACTTTATTCTGAAAACGACATAGAGAAACTTGCCGTTCTTTTTAGCTTAACTGAACTTGGTCAAAGTATTGGAAAGATTGCTCATCTAGAACTAGAAGAACTGAAAGTAGTTTATACGCGGCTCACACATCGGCCTTATGAAGAAAGACATGTAGTAACACCAAATCATGAAAAAATTGACACTGAAAAGATGCTTTCAAATTTCTTTTTGGCACTGGCATCTTACAAACTAGATATCATTTCACACGAACTTGAAAAAGCGGGGATGATGTTAAGCCCTCGTGATTTATGTCTAAAGATTCTCATCCCTTTATTTCAGGAAATTGGTAACAAAGTTTATAAAAACGAATTAAATATTGCTCAGGAACATACACTCAGTGCTCTTGTAAGATTTTATCTTGGCCAAATGATTGGTCAGCACTACCAAAAAACTTTGACTCGGGATGATTTAATTTTAATTACGACTCCAGAAGCTGAACTTCATGAGATTGGAATTTTAGGAGCAGCACTCTTGTGCGTTCACTATGGTCTAAAAATTATCTATCTCGGTGCCAACCTACCTGCTGAATCCCTTGCTGAAGCCGCAAATGCTCTCAATCCAAAGGCAATCATTTTGGGTGTTAGTAGATATGAACTTTCTAATGAACAAAGCTTTGATGAGTATTTAAAAAAGTTAAAACTACA
>JBILYY010000264.1:0-3131 GCA_044377495.1 Bacteriovoracaceae bacterium
TTATTCACGGAGTTTCAGCAGATACGGTTCTGCCTGATACTGTCGGAACAATTCAAGGGGCGCCTAACACTGTGACCTTACCTATTGCCTGTGGAATTATTTCGCGAGTTGGTGGTACAACTGGTGATACAACCGGTGGTACAACTGGTGATACAACCGGTGGTACAACTGGTGGTACAACTGGTGGTACAACTGGTGGCACGACTGGTGGCACGACTGGTGAAACAACCGGTGGTGCAGTTAATTAAAAAATGATTTTACAGTTTTTGAGGGGCGAGACCTACGTCTTGTCCCTCTTTTTTTGTCTTTTTAATATTCGGATCAAGATGCTGCTGCCAAATCGGGCCTGATGGAGCAGGTAGAAATGATCTATCAATAACAATACCTTTTGAGTAACCAATTTCTTTAACAGCATAAAATTTTTCGACTGCCGATTTTGCTACTTTTTGATTTACCCAATCAAACATTAAGTCAGGTGACCAGAATGTTAATTTTTGATGAGGCTCATTTTCTTTTGCCCAACTCGTACCACTTGATATGAGTGTAAAAATGCTCACACCTTTTTCTTGAAGCGGTGGACCTGCAAAAGCGTGAGGAATGTTTATTGTCTGCGTCCAGGCTTCCTTGATATCCATGTCCATAACACCTGCAACTTCTGCAAAACTTGCACCGAAAGCTGAGCATCCTGAACCTTCTCCGTAAAGTGGGCGATTGGCCAGGCCATAATAACGGCCGACATTATTTTTACGGTATTCTTTGAGATAGGTCATCGTGCGGTTACATTGACCTTCATTGAGATTGAATTGAACAAAATTTATGCGACTTCCAGCGTCCGTAAAATCTTTAAGTTCCTCTTCAACATCTGCCTTGTTTTCCAGATGACCGTCGAAGCTATGATACAAAATTCCTAGTCCACGCTTGTGAACAAAGAGCTGTGTAAGGTAATCAAAGTTTTTTCCTACCATCCCAGTTTGTTCTTTTTGGCTTCCACATTCCAGCTCCACGAATACGTGTCCCATGAAATGTGATCTAAAGCTTAAACGGTTCTTCAAAGCAGATAAAGCTATGTCAGCAGGTGAGGACCAGTCCAATCCAAGAGGAGAGGGGATAAAATAAAGGGTCAAATGTTGTTCTGATTTGGCCATTAGATTTGTCGAAACTAGCAATAAAACAAGCAATATTTTTTTCATATAACCATTCTCGCCCAGAGCAGGATTTGGGTAAAGGAAAAATACTTTACATACCTGTACGGTCGCGATTTGATGCTTAAAAGGATTTTTTAGCATGCTTCAAAAGCTCGGTCTCTCGGCATTGACGTTACTATTGCCATTCTTAATTTTAAAGCTCGAAAAAAAGGTCAAACCGATCGAGTGGTTGAGTCCTATAGTCTGTTGTTACGCCCTAGGCATCTTACTTGGAAACTTGCTTGGTTCATTTTGGGACAAAGATCTTTCCCGCACACTTTCTGAAGTTAGTGTCATGCTCAGTCTTCCGTTGTTACTTATTTCTGTCGATTTGTTGGGTTGGTTTAAGCTCGCTAAGACAACGATCTTATCATTCGTCATTCTCATTATTTGCGTCATGCTGGTAAGTTATCTTGTTGGTACATTCTTTAGTGGGCACGATCCTGAAGTGTGGAAAATGGCCGGCATGTTAGCTGGAGTTTATGTTGGCGGAACGGCAAATCTTACGGCCATCGGTAAAATCTTAGGCGTCAGAGAAGAAGTTTTTGTTATGCTCAATGCGGTCGATTTAGTCTTTGGCGGAATTTATTTATTATTCATTATGTCTGTCGGTGTAAAAATACTCACTTGGATTCTTCCTGCATTTAATCACCAGGGTCTGGATGAAGGGGAGATGGACCTCGTAAACTGGAAAAAATTAGGCATTAATAAAAAAGCTCTGCATTCGGTTTTTCTTTTATGCATATCTGGTGGAATTGTAGGACTTTCAGTTCTTCTTTCTCGAATGCTCACTGGAGAAGACTTGCCGAGTGTTATTATTCTTGGGCTTACTACTTTGGCACTTTTGTTTTCGTTTAATAAAAAAATTAGACACTTTGAAGGATCTCAAGAATGGGGTCAATACTTTCTTATGGTTTTCTGTGTGGCCGTTGGATCCCTTGCCGATGTATCTCAATTAATATCAGGTAGTGCTTGGTATTTTCTCTTTACCGGCCTTATTATGTCTGGAAGTATTGTGCTACACTTTTTTTGTTGCTACCTGCTCAAAATTGATAGAGATACCGCCATCATAACTTCCATGGCCGGAATTTTTGGTCCGGCATTTGTAGCGCCAATGAGTCAGGTCTTAAAAAATAAGACGATCTTAGTTTCGGGAGTTACAACGGGTCTTATGGGAATTGCAGTCGGGAATTTTGTTGGTGTTGCTGTGGCCTATTTAATTAAATAATGGAATCGAAGTGATAGTTAAAATTGAAAATGTTAAAAAATCTTTCCATAACCGTTTAGTTTTAGACGGTATGTCTTTAGATGTTGCTGAGGGTGATCTGATTGCTCTGATCGGGCCTTCCGGATGTGGGAAGTCGACTTTTCTTAGATGTATTAATGGTCTTGAGACAATTGATAGTGGCATGGCCCAGATTTTTGATACTGTTTTAAGTAGTCCTTCAGAAATTGGGCTTAAAGAATTTCAACGTCGCTCGCTATCTATTCGACAAAAAGTGGGAATGGTTTTTCAGAGTTTTAATTTATTTCCACATTTGACGATATTAGAAAATATTATCAAGGCTCCAATGGTCGTTAGCAATATCGACAAAAAAGAATCTGAAATAAGGGCCAAGGAATTGCTGGCCAAAGTTGGTCTCGCAGACAAGGCCTATCATTATCCTGACCAGCTTTCGGGTGGACAACAACAGCGTGCTGCAATCGCGAGGGCCCTGGCCATGTCTCCTCGAGTTTTACTCTATGATGAGCCGACTAGTTCTTTGGATCCTGCGCTTGTCAATGAGGTTCTGCTTGTCATGAAGGATCTTGATCAAGAAGGGATGACCCAGATTGTTGTGACCCATGAGATGCGTTTTGCCCGTGATGTTGCGGATAAAATTGTATTCATAGACCATGGCTCGATTGTTGAAATGGGACCACCTGATCAGATATTCGGTAATCCGC
>JBILYY010000137.1:0-9055 GCA_044377495.1 Bacteriovoracaceae bacterium
ACGGATGTCAGGATTTAGTTCCGATGGCATCGTCGGTGAATGGGAAATGGAAGAGAAAACAGAACATACGCTTAACGTTACTCAACTTACATTTAGAGATCTTGAAGAAGTACGTATTACAAAAACTTGTAACTTTAAATAATTAGAGAGGGAATCCCCCCCCTACTTATTGCTTTCATCCTTTAAAGCTTTTTTAAATGATCCTATTCCTTCCCCAAGCCCTTTAGCTAATTCAGGAATTTTTTTAGGTCCAACAAAAAAAAGTGCAATGAGTCCCACTAAAACCATTTCACCCATACCAAGTCCAAACATATTAAATCCTTTTCAGAGTTAAATCAAAAGTGCCTTTTAGAACTTCTTCGCCAGAATCAGTCACTCTTTTAAAATCAACTACCACTTTTTTCTGATCATCGCTTTGGAGGTCTTGAAGAATTAGATCATGCTGGTTTAATACATCACCGGAAAAATAAAGCTGAGTTACAAGTTCTTGGTAGCCTCTAAGACTTACTTTATAGTGTATATGTGGAGGTCTTCTCCATGTCTCGCTTGCCAAATAGGCGCCAGGTTTAATTGTTTTAAAAAAATATTCGCCCTTATCGTTGGTTCGCATTGTTCCGTAGTATTGAAAATCGGGATCAAGTGGATTCTCTGAAGTATCAGAAGGATGATTGTATCTACCAGTATGGCATGCTTGCCATATTTCAACGATCGCACCTTTTATTGGTTTGCAAAAGTCATCTGTCACGATGCCTGAAACAATAACGAGTTCACCTTTAGCACGCTCAGAACGGTTTCCTAGCTTCGTGAGGTCGACATCAGTATCAATCGGAAACTGCTTAGGATAAAAAGGGCCAAGGGGTTGCTTTGGCGTTTGACGAAAGTCGCAATCAGCAATCGCATCGGCACCTTTTAATGTTACAAGAGTGGTTAGTCCACCAAGACCAGCAAGTTTTAAAAAATTTCGACGTGATTCCATTTATTTCTCCTTGTTGTTTTTCCTGTGACCATTTATAAATCTTGCGATACGATAGTTATAATTAATGATACTTATCCTTAACATAGGGAATGTTTATGATAGATAACCTCACAGACCTTAAATACTTTCTGGAAGTGGCCAAAACTGGCAATATCACCCGGGCCTCGGAAAGACTTGGTGTAACTCAGCCATCAATTACGCTGGCACTAAAACGCCTGGAAGAAAAAACAGGGATTATTCTTTTAGAGCGGTCCCGTAAAGGCACTTCACTCACTCGTCAAGGTGAGGGATTATTTAAAATTGGCGAAAGGATGCTACTGGAGTGGGAGCGAGATACGAGGATGATTGCACAAGGCCAGACTGAACCCATGGGTCGTTACACTTTAGGCGTCCACAGCTCAGTTGCTCAATATACCTTAAGTGGATTTCTTCCTTCACTCTTAGAAAAATATCCCGAACTTGAATTTGAATTGATTCACGATCTTTCTCGAAAAATTACTGAGCAAGTTATTAGTCGCGAATGTGACATAGGACTTGTGATCAATACAATTCCCCATCCCGACTTAGTCATACATAAACTTTTAACTGATGAAGTTACACTTTTTAAACATCCGGCCTACAAAGGTGACGTCTTAATTTTGGATCCGGCACTCAAACAGTCCCAGTCACTATTAAAAAATATACGTAAAGTTTTTGAGTACAAGCGAGAGATATATTCTTCTTCTCTCGACGTTATTCGCGACCTTTGCGAAAACAAAGCAGGCATGGCGATTCTTCCATCCCGAGTTGCCGCAATCTCTGATAAGATTAAAGCGATACCTAATGCCCCAATTATCAAGGATGAACTTTCATTAATTTATCGAGTGGAAAGAAGGGCCGAATTAAGTTTCAAGGAAATTGTTAGTGCGATTCGAAATGTGCCACGAACTTAAAGTAGGTGCGTGGCACATTTATTTATTCGTGTTTTGAATGAAAATTTTCAATTGCTCCGGCCATTAAGAATGCGTGTGCACGTATTTTACGAAGAGCAACGACCATATCCGAGTAAGTAAGGGCCGTAACCGGGGGGTAAATTCCCTTTGAGATACGATCGAGGTGTTTTTCTCTCATCGAATCAGCACAAAGTTGCAGCTCATTTGATTTGGCTTCAATCATTTGCATATCTAAAACGTCACTATCTTCAAGGCCCTTACCAGCAAGTTCAAAGAAGTCCCAGACATCATCAAAAAACTGGAAGAATTCTGAACGGCTATCACCAAATAAGGTTTCATCTTTTTTAAAACGATCACGGTAATTTGCAAGTCTCTCAATATAATCTGCGACACTTTCAAGTTCGTCCGCAATTTTGATCATAGATTGAATTTGCTCAGATTGATGGTGAGACATCGGTTTTTCCATTACATAGCAAAGGAAAACCGTAATTTCTTTATGAATATTATCTGTGATTCGTTCATAATCTGTAATCTTGGCAAGTTTTTTCGGATCATAGTCAGCAGCTTCCCAGAATTCACGATTCAGCTTGTACATTCTCTCCGTAATATTTTTCATTTTACGAAGTTCAGACTCAGCTTGGGCCATTGAAGCTGCTGGTAACATATTCGATGGATCGCCAAGAACTAACAAATGAGGCACTTCTCTTTCGTTGTCTTTATCTGGTGTAATTTTCGTCACAAGTGTGGCCATCATATTAATAAAAGGAAGGAACACTAGAGTCGCACCCACGTTGAAAAGTGTATGCGCCATTGCGAGGTGATGAGAAACATTTGGAAAAGTACCATCCACATCTCTGAATGCAGGATCAAGCGGAATAAAGGAGTCCACTGCCTTCAGAAAATAAGGGAGTATAAGAGATACCACTATCACGCTTAGAATATTAAAAATTGCGTGAACACGTGCTGCACGTTTGGCATTAACATTGGTGCCAATCGAGGCAAGGATGGCAGAAATTGTTGAACCAATATTTTCACCAAGAAGAAGTGCAATCGCTGTGTGATAAGGAATTACCCCTGAAGTTGCAAGTGCCATCGTGATCCCCAGCATCGCAGCTGAAGATTGTACAATCATAGTCAGTAAACAACCCATTAGTATTGAAGCAAAATAACTGCCGAAGAAATTACCGGTAAAATAAGAAATTGATTCAATAAATTCTGGATTATCCCGAAGTGGAGCAAAGGCCTGACCCATAAATTTAAGGCCAATAAAAACTAGACCCAGGCCAACAAGGGCCCGACCAAGGTGTTGCCACATTTCAGTTTTTGAAAAGAGGCCTGGTATAAATCCGATTCCGACTAAAAGAAGCGCATGCTTGTCGAATTTGAGAGAAATAATCCAACCAGTAATCGTGGTACCAATGTTGGCACCCAGAATGACTCCAATCGCTTGTTTCAAAGTCATGAGGCCAGCATTTACGAAGCCAACAGTCATCACTGTTGTTACTGAAGATGACTGAATAATGCAGGTTACAAGTAAACCAACGCCGACAGCGAGAATGATATTATTATTTAACGAGTTGATGATTTTTCGAATCACATCTCCAGCAACTGCCTGAAGACCATCGGACATGAACTTCATACCAAAAAAGAAAATTCCGAGACCCCCGAGAAGGGTATAAATTATAGTAAAGGCTCCCATCAATTCTCCTTAAATGCCTAGTCTATCCATTTAGCAAAACCAATTGGTATGATAATGTAAAGAATAGTATCCCGAATCAAATAAAATATAAAAAAGTACACGAACGCCTTGGGACCTTTTAAAAATAAATTCTCAAGACCAAAATACTGGGCCTTTTTAGACATCGCCACCATGAATTTCGTTTTTCCATAGTGCTGGACAAAAAACGAAACTGCTCCATCAACCTTGCGGTCAAATGCCAAAAATCGACTTTTTATCCAAACAGACATAGCTAGTTCCAAGGTACTGAAAGATATAGCAAAGATGAGATAATGTTATTGTGAAGAATACGTCAAGAAAAGTGATGACGCTAGACAAAATTAGTAGGTTAGCTTCGAAGTTTTCAGTTATTTATGACAATTCCATGACAATTTACACATGATGATTCGCTATTCTTGACCCATGCTAAACGGACTTAACCTATGGAATTTCAGCACGGGCACTCACCCCGATATAGAGCTGAATGGAAAAACCTTTATTCTTAAAACATGCCAGCGCTCTTTAGTGCTCAGCCTTAATAATTTCCCATTTACGCATAAAGAGCTTCCTTCTCACGAATTACAATCCTCCGATTCTGCTTATATCTACCTGCTTGAAACAATTTGTGGTCTTAAAAGTAAGCTTATCGGTGAGAATGAAATTGTTGGCCAGTTTAAAGAAGCCTACAAAATCTACAGTCAGTCCGATCTCAAAGACACCAAGCTACTATTAATCCTTGAAAAGCTTTTCAAGGACGCGAAGGACATTCGCACTCAGTATTTGATTGGTATCTCCCAAAAAACTTACGCATCTTTGACCCGTCGCCACCTGATCCAAAAGGCCAAGGCCGAGCATGTCGTTGTAGTTGGATCTGGTTCTTTGGCAGAAGATTTAATTAATCAATTTAAAAAGAAAGCGCAGGTTTCTATTTGCGCGCGCAATAACTCACGAACTCTTGAACTTGCTCGTCTTCACAATCTGGCCATTATTCCTTGGGAAGAGCGTCATACACTAGTAAACCGGCCTTACATTGCCAATACCGTTGGTACGGACAATATTTTATTTGATGAAAACTTCTTCGCTGAATGGAAAAATAATAACAGCTCTCGCAAATTCGTAGACCTAGGCAGCCCCTCAGTCATCAACACCATCCTTTCAATGAATGAAGGTGTTGTGCGTCTAGAAGACATCTTCAATGAGGGAGCCATCGTTGAATGCCAGAAGCAACAACAAATAGAGCTTGCCCGAGTGGCAATGCTTGAAGTTGCCCATAGACGTAAGTCGCTTTTCGCTGAAAAACTCAAGAAAAACGCAGCTGGAATTGCTCCTCAAAGCACACAGAATATGAGATACATCTAAGTCTATGACCACCTATAAAATCGGTACTCGTGGTTCACTCCTGGCAGTGACACAATCAACATTAATGAAGAATGAATTAGAGAGAATTTCTGGTGAGAAATTTGAACTGGTGCTTATTCAAACCCAAGGTGATCAGATTACTGATAAACCTTTGTGGCAACTTGAAGGTAAGGATTTCTTTACTAAAGAATTGGATGAGGCCCTATTAAATGAGTCGGTAGACTTCGTTATTCACTCTTATAAAGACTTAGGATCAGAAAGACCTGAGGGTATCAAGCTGGCTGCAGTGACTGAAAGACGATTTGCTCACGATATTTTCTTGATGCCAAAATCAATTATTAAAGAACTTAAGAACTGGAATGGAGAATTAGTTGTAGGTACTTCTTCTCCCAGACGAATTGCCAATTTATCCACTTCGCTTAAAAAATATCTGCCTCACTTAAAAAATCAAGACACGAACATTCGTTGTGAAACCCTTCGGGGTAATGTGAATACCAGAATCAAAAAATTAAAAGATGGCCAATATCACGGGATAACTCTTGCTTTTGCCGGCCTTGAACGTTTGGCACAAGGTGAAAAATCCCGCGCTGAACTGGAAGCATTACTTGATGGGCTCAATTATTTAGTTCTGCCACAGAGTATATTTCCTTCAGCTGCAGCCCAAGGAGCTTTGGCCTTAGAGATGAAAGCTGATCGACAGGATAATGGAAAACTTGCTCAAATTCTCGCAAAGCTGAATCATGAGACGACAATTGAAGAAGTGAAAAAAGAACGTGAAGCCTTTAAGGCATTTGGTGGTGGGTGCCATCTTGCAGTAGGAATTCATGTTAAAAAAGTTGGAAATACTTTTCTCCATATTCATTCAGGTGAAGTGGATGGAAAAAGAATTGATGTAAAGTGGCTCGAAGGAATGACTAAACATCAGGTTGCTGCTGGTAAAAAATATTTTGTCGGCCTACCTCGCGGTGAGCGAACCGACGTCGTATATGATGAGTTATTGGCAAAGACTCCAGTGACCAAAGAAATTGACCTGAAAAACAAACATGTCTTTATAACTTCTCGTTACACATTACCTACTCTCGGCGCCTCTCTAGAAACTGGGCCTGAAGGTGTATGGGCCGCAGGCACTAAGACCGCACAACTTTTAGCAGATGAAGGCATTTGGCTAAATGGAACAAGTGATTCACTTGGGACTGCTGATCTTGTTGCTTTCAAGCATTCTGAAGTTTTAAAAATCTTTCATCCTTCAATTCAAAACCCGTGGACCGTACTTAGTCATCACGAAGGTACAACAGATCTGGGTTCAGTCGTGGGTTGCTACACTCGCGAGCCTCAAAAGGTAAGCGAATCTTTTACCAATGATATGAACAAAGTCGGTGCCTGTCTTTGGACCAGCTTTCAACAATACGAAATATATCTTAAACAATTTCCCTGTCTCAAAGATGCTCACCATTACTGTGGTTTGGGTAAAACTTGGCAGGAATTTCAAAAGGCAGGGGTAAATATTAATCCCCTGGCAAGCATGCAGGAATTTTATGAACTCAAATGAACTTTTTGAAAAATCTCTTCGTCTCGTACCTGGTGGAGTTCACTCCCCCGTCAGGTCATTTAAAGGTCTACACTGCACACCACGATTTATTAATCATGGCAAAGGTGCCTACATCACGGATGAAGATGGAAAAAACTATATCGACTTTTGTATGAGCTTTGGGCCTCTGATTCTTGGCCACCAAGATCAAGATGTTAAAGACGCCATAATCAAAGCTCTTGATAACGGCTGGACCTTTGGTGCTTGTGAAAAATATTCACTTGAGCTCGCTGAATTTATCATTGGGAAAATTTCTTTCATTGACCAGATTCGCTTCACGAGTTCAGGAACTGAAGCTGTGATGACAGCAATCCGTCTTGCACGTGGAGTGACCGGAAGAGCAAAAATTATTAAATTCAATGGCTGCTATCATGGACACATGGATGCCATGCTAATAAAAGCTGGTTCGGGACTTGCTGGAACTTCCGAAGCCTCTTCCAAGGGTATTACTGAACAACAGGCCAATGATACTTTGGTTTGCGAACTTGCCGATCTAAATGAAGTCAAAGAAGTTTTTGAGAGATATCCAAATGATATTGCAGCGATTTTCATTGAGCCACTGCCTGCCAACAATGGTCTATTAATTCAGGATCAAGCTTTCCTTCAGGGACTTCGGGATCTTTGTACTAAGTATGGAGCACTTCTGGTTTTTGATGAAGTGATCTCAGGCTTTCGCATGGGGTTTGATGGGATGGCCGGAATTACTAAAATTATTCCTGACATCGTAACTTATGGGAAAATAATCGGCGGAGGAATGCCAGTAGGAGCAATTGCCGGCAAAAAAGATGTGATGCAATTTTTGGCACCTGTTGGCCCGGTTTATCAGGCAGGTACACTTTCCGGAAATCCAGTTGCAATGGTGGCAGGATTAACTTCACTCAAAAAACTTACGCCTGACGCCTACGTAAAACTTGAAAACAACACTAAGGCCGTCGTTAACACGATGGCGGAGTGGATGAAAGCAAAAGGTTTTGAAGATTATCAAACGATTCAATACGGATCACTTTTCTACCCTATTTCAACTCACGATAAATTAAATAACATCACTCAACTCCCAAAAAACATGAACGAAAGATTCTTTAATCTTTTCAAGACCATGTTGGATAAAGGTATCTACCTTGCTCCCAATGCTTACGAGGTTGGTTTTGGAAGTCTTGCTCACGATGCCAAAGTCATTGAGGATTTGAAAAATAGGTTATGGAACTAAATCGTACACGACGCTGGTTTTACGGTCTCACAATGTTGTGGGTGTTTATGCTACTTGGGCTTGGCTCTTGGTGGCTCTATCTTGTTTTTAAATTGCACACAACTTTAAGTGAGTTAAATCTTCCACAGCTTGGATCTCCAAGTCGATTTCTTAATATGATGAAGTGGGAAGGCTCGTTCTTTTTTATATTTCTCATTTTATTGGGTGCCTCACTTTTTTATATGTATTTCAGAGATATGCGTAAGACCAAGGCCATGCAGGCCTTCTTTTCTTCACTCTCTCACGAACTCAAGACACCATTAGCAAGCATGCGACTTCAAGTTGAAGTTATTAAAGACCTGATCGAAGATGAAAGTCATTCCCACGAGCAGCTGTCGAATCTGGCCGCACGCTTAGTCGAAGACACCACCAAACTTGAAAGTGAATTAGATAAAAGCCTTCAACTGTCACGAATTGAGCAAGATGGAACGCTAACTCTGCTACCAATTAGTCTTGAACGATATTTGAAAAGGCATCAACAAAAACTCTCATCGAAACTTCTGTTGGACTTACAAATTGCTGAAGAGGCCAAAGCCATTTTAGCCGATGAGCTTGCACTTAATGTGATTTTTAGAAACTTATTTGAAAATACTGTTCGCCATAATCCTGAATCAAAAAAAATCACAATATCCGCTGCAAAGAATGGTTCACTTGTTGAATTGATTTACAATGACGGTGGGAAAAAATTTTTAGGCAATACCGGAAAATTGGGAGAACTTTTTTATAAGTTTAATTCGGCTAAAGGCACTGGAGTCGGTCTTTATCTTATCAAAAACCTGATGCGGAAAATGAACGGCCACTTTGAAATCATGAATAATAATAATTTGATGTTAAAACTCTCTTTTACAGCACCGAAGGGAGAAGTTGATGTCTAATCTACCTCTACTCTTAGTTGAAGATGAACCGAATCTTGGTCAAACTTTGAGAGATTACCTCCTCGCCAAAAAATATCAGGTTGAGCTGGCAATAACTTGTGCTGAAGCTAGAGAAAAATTTGAAAAACTGAAGCCCGCAATAGTAATCCTTGATATTGGCCTGCCTGATGGATCGGGCATTGATCTCGCACGTGAATTCAGATCCCAGAGAAAAGACTGCGTTCTACTTTTTTGTACGGCCTTAAATGATCCATATCTTCGTGTAGAGGGACTTGAGCTGGGAGCAGAAGATTACATTACAAAACCTTTCGAGCTTAAAGAAATGACTTTACGACTAGACCGGATTTTAAAATCACGTCAGT
>JBILYY010000138.1:0-9001 GCA_044377495.1 Bacteriovoracaceae bacterium
TGCACATTATGGCATATGAAACAGATGCCTATTGCAAATATGAGGCAACTCAACAAGTCTATTCAGTTATTTTAAAAGAGGATCTCAAAGTTTACCAATCAGCTGGTAAACTGAATTCTGATTTAGGGTCTCATTTTGAAACTGCTTTGGAGAAACTTCTTAATGACGTCTCGATTGATGACTCTTTTAAATCCTATCTGCTAACTCTTCCTACTGAGAATTCTCTGGCCCAAGAATTATCTGATCCAGACTTTGATGCAATCAGTTTAGTAAGAAATAACCTTAAGAAAAAACTAGGGGTAACTTTTCAGAACTGGTTTTTAAATAAGCATGAGCAACTTTCTACACCATGTCGTTTCGAACTCACACCACATGCCTACGGTTTGCGGTCGCTTAAAAATCAGTGCTTGATTTATTTGGCCTCTTCAATGACGCCGGCCGGGCTTGAAAGATTAGATTCTCACTATAAAAAAGCAACGAACATGACTGAAGAAATCCAGGCCTTAACTGAATACATTAGAATCGGTGTTGGTCTCGATCATGAGGCCATAGTTGGATTCTATCATAAGTGGAAGCATGATTCTCTTGTGATGCTTAAATGGTTTGGAGCACTTGCTAGTTATTCTCCGAAAGACGTAGTTTTAAAACGGATGCAAACTTTAGAACTCGATCCAATGTTTCTAAAAGATGTTCCAAATTATTTAAGAGCGCTCTATTTAAATTTTGCCAAATCTAATCTTGTGGCGTTTCACGCAAAAGATGGGAGCGGATATACTTTTGTGGGTGAGCGTATTAAAATGATTGACGGATTTAATCCACAAGTCGCTGCTAGGGCTGCAACGGCATTTTCACTTGTTAATCATGTGGATATTTCGAGACGTCAGGGCATGAAAAAGGCGCTTAAAAACATTATGGAAGGAACACCTTCCCGGGATACTTTTGAAGTTGTATCTAAATACCTCGCCTAGTGCCGACGACGCTTGTTCATAGGTACAGGCTGATAAATCATACTTCTTTCACGCATGCTCAATGCTGAGTAGCAAGCGATGACAAATGTGGTAGCAATAATAAGGTAATGCATGGGATTCTCCTCCCTGAATGGGTATCTTCCTATCGGAAACCCTGTTCAAATAATTATGCCTTAGAACAGGAAAGCTTTCGATTTTTTCTCCTCAA
Source organism: Bacteriovoracaceae bacterium (assembly GCA_044377495.1). Lineage (GTDB taxonomy): Bacteria > Bdellovibrionota > Bacteriovoracia > Bacteriovoracales > Bacteriovoracaceae > Peredibacter. The sequence continues at coordinate 1,177 of JBILYY010000138.1, forward strand.
AGTTCAATAAATGTTCTACACTCATTATGAACTGAACAAATTCAAGACCTTAAGGATCAAGCATGAACATGCTAGAAGCTCTTTCACTGAGACAGAAAGCTCTCAAAATTAATCTTGCGAAACGTTTTTATGGCACCTTTGCTGAAATTGGGGCTGGCCAGGAAGTTGCCCGTTACTTCTTTCAGGCCGGTGGAGCAAGTGGTGCAATTGCAAAAACTATTTCTGCATATGACATGACATTCTCTGATCACATTTACGGTAAAGAAGAAACGGGTCGTTATGTGTGCGAATCACGTCTTTTAAAAATGCTTGAAAAAGAAATGCATCTTTTACAAGAGCGTTTATCTGATACTCGTGGACTTGATCATCAGTTTTTTACTTTTTCAAATACAGTTGCCGCACTCAATTTTAACCGAACCAATGAGGCCCACGGCTGGATGGGTGTTAGCTTTCAGCACGCTCCAGGAAGTGAAGTTTCTGAAGTTGTTATTCACGTACGCATGCTTGATCCACAAAATGTTCTGCAACAAGATGCGATCGGAATCATTGGTGTAAATCTTTTGTATGCAGCATTCTTTTTGCAGCATGATCCGGAAGCATTTATCGATTCACTGATGGATCATCTTGATTTGACTCGTATTGAAGTTAACTTTATTCGCTTTGGTGGGAAAGTATTTGAAACAGTAGATAATCGCCTGATGAATTTACATCTCTTAAAGCAAGGGATGACTCACGCGATAATGTTTGATGAGCAGGGCCAGGTTGTCCTTCCAGCAGATCATCTTCACCATAAGAATGTTCTTGTTGTCCGTGGATCATTCAGACCACCGACACTTGTGAGTCTTGATATGATTAAGTCTGGTCTCGCAAATTTTGCAAAAGATATCGGTAAAAAAGAAGAAGAGATTGTCGCAATTTCTGAGATTACCATTTCTACGCTCAAAGCCGAAGCAGGAGATGTCACAAAAGAAGATTTTCTTGCACGTGTGGATTTGATTTGTGTTTTAGGAAGAAAGACACTCTTTACCAATTATCCTCAGTATTACAAGCTTGCCAACTATTTTGCCCGAATGAGTGTGCCAAACCTCGGGCTTGTTCTTGGAATTTATAACTTTCGCCAAGTTTTCACAGACACCGACTACTCTAAAGTTGAGGGTGGAATTCTTTCTGCTCTTGGCCAGCTCTTCCGAGATAAGGTGAAGCTTTATATCTATCCCTATAAAGATGATAAAGGGGTTATTGAGTCGTTGGAGAATTTGAAAGTTTCTGAAAAATTTGAGCATATATTTTCTTTCATAAAACAATCCAAGCAAATTGTTGACGTTGAAAATCCCAATAAAGATTTGTTGCATATTTATTCTTCCAAAGTTCTTCAAATGATTACTTCGAAAGAGCCCGGTTGGGAAAAGATGGTTCCCCCTGCAGTTGCGAAAGAGATTAATGAAAAAGGTCTATTTGGGCATCCTTGTTTTATTGCAAAGAAAACAACATGAAATTAGTTTTACTTTTTACTCTCATAAGTTGTTCTATGACAGAGGGAACTTACAAGAAAAAGTTTCATCTTGAAGATTTAAAAAGTACTATGGTGCCTTCTGTAGTTCATCGCATGTTGGTTGATAAGATGACCAAATGTTATACCCAATCTGATTACCCTGTTTATGAAAAAACCGTATCATTTTTTGACGAGGCAAAACAATTTGGAACTATTGCCTATGAGATAGATAACCAGTCTTCGGGTCCTAAACCGTTAGTTTTCGTAGAAGTGCTCAAAGATGAGGCCGGTTCAATTGTGAAAGTATATTCAAAGGGTGACCTGTTTCGACCACCGGGTGTTTACTCTCATCAGATTCAAAAATGGGTGGATGGTAAGAAAGTCGATTGTCACAGTCACGGCAAAATCTAAGCGTCGTTAAGTTTTATACCGACCACGTTTCCAGCTTCAAACTCTACTTCAATTGAATAATGAGGATCGATACAAGATTCGATTTCTTCATCTAGACGATAGAATTGGACTGTCACTGGCTCTGATCCAGGCTTGAAGCTTGCGTTTACACAAACACCGCTAATGATCTGACCTTCTGATGCGGCCAATTTCTTTGCGGCCGTGTAGGCCTTACCCTCATTGGTCGTTAACGGAAACTTATTTAAGTCCCTGATAGGTTCTGAGGCCTTAGCAGTTGAAATGAATGCTACAAATATTATCAATAATGTTTTCATAAAAACTCTGTATTCTATTTGTAATATTTGGTTAAAAGATCATCCACCATTATCTTAAATCCGCCACCAAGGTTAACTTTTTTTATCAACTGGTAGTTAATTTCAAGTTTCATGTCGGTATTTTTATATTCATAAACTGATTTACGCCAGCCTTGTTCAAGTCCAAAAATAAGTGAGTCAGGATGTTTGTTAACCGATTCTCCTAGCCACTTAGAAGATTTAACAGAAGTCATCTTCTTGTCCCAGCTTTTTGGAATAGTTAGTTCAAAACTAATTGTTCGATTTAAAAGATCTGGCCTTGCAGAATTAGTAGTAAATACTTCATCGGTATTCACTTCATCATTTGCATAATTAATAGTCATGGTGCCTAGAACTTTTTCAGCTTTTGGGGCATCAAGCTTTACTGAGTATCCATAAATTGGGTGATTCCATACCCCTTCAGTTGGATCCATATCGGCCACAATAATTTTTTTATCAGCTTTGATGTGTTTTTCAAACGCGACAATCAAGTCATGCGGGAGAGGATCTGCTTTAATCTCTGGAGTGTTATCAGGAGCATAATTGCGAAATGCATTTCCTAATACCATTTCGTTTGGAACAAAGAATTGAGCGCCATTGTATATGGCCGCTAAAATTCCTTTAATATCTGCCGGAGTAAAAGTTATGCCATCAATTGTCTTAGTAGTCGTTGGTTCGGAGTAATCCATATTCGAAAGAGACCAACCAGTACACTTTCCAGCAAACCCACTTGCTTCATAATGGCGATGCTCGGGGCCTGTAATGTAATGGATTTTAAGTTCATTATTTGTTGCTCTTGAATACATACTGACGGCACTTCCTTCAGCATAGACTGCATCTACTTGCTTCTTTACCCAAAGATCAAACTTCATCATTGGTGATAGGGCCACACCATTGTTTTTGATGTGAGACTGCATGAGCTTTTTGCAGGCAGCTGTGGTGGCAGAAATACAAGCATCAAATTGAGTCGCTTGAGCGACAGAATAAGTTTTTCTTGATTTTAAATCATCCCAACCAAGAGCTAGTTCACCCATTCGCATGGTCCACCAATGTCCGCCCCAGCTTACCTTGCTGGCCTTGCCTGAAAGGGTAGTCTGTGAAAAAGCAGAGGGAATAAAAAGTGATGTAATAAAAAGTGCTGTGATTGTTTTCATGGCCCCACCCTACTTGAACATGAGAAAATAATCCACGGCGTTAAGTATTTATTACATAGGCCTAAGGTATCGTTATCGTGGAGTTTTTTGATATTGAAAAATTTTCAAATATCAGCACCTTGAAGGATCTTTAATCTAAAATAGGTTTATGAAAAACAAAATAATACTCGGTCTTGTGACAATTTCACTTCTATCAACCTTGAGCTGCGGGAAGGCCGTAAACAGTGTTGTGAAGCAAGTTGGAAAAGACATGGGCGAAAAGCTTGAATGTGGTGCCTCAGACTTGGGGGCGCAAGTAGAAAGTGACTTCGCTCAAGATTACGATGTTAAGTTATACAAAAGCACCGTAGATAAAGTGTTGGCAGACCTTAGAGTTGTTAAATATTTAGATCCTAAGGATTTTTGGGCGTTTCTTTCCGAGGAGACCCGGGACGTTTTAAATTATGAATTGAATATGATTATCTTAAAAAATAAAATTGCGAATCAATCGAGTGTTTACCAGTCAACAGCATATTTCTTTACGGCCGTTCGGGATTTGTTTCAGGACGGAACTGATTATAAATTAAAAGATAAAAGTAATACTCTTTTCAGTTTTAGCATTCGAGGTTTGAAATCGAACAGAAAAGTCCTTGTTAATAGCAAGTGTGGGAAGTATCAGAAAACCGACCTCTCAGTGATAACGATAACTGACGTTATCCTTAAATCTCATGAGGTTCAGGAAGTATATGAGTGCCGTTCCAAAGATAAATCATTTGTTATTATGGAAGGAAAAGATGTCCTTTATTTGCAAGGGAATAAAAAAATCTCCCACGTGAACGGAAGGTTTTACAAAAAAGAAATCAAGAAAAGATTTGTTAACTTATCTTATGAATCAAGAGACGTTTCATTCAAAATTAAGATTATTAAGCCTCGAGAAGAAATTGTTGGTGATTTTGTTGGTAAAAAAGCAAGGATTGAATTCAAGTCTGCAGATCTAGCGATTGATGAAGACGGGGCCTGTAATTCAATGAAAGGTACTTTCGAGATCTAAAAGTTTTTTCTTCATTGCTATACCGTGCGCAAAGCCACCTAGATCGTTTGATCCAACGACTCGGTGGCACGGATAGATCAATAGGAACGGATTTTTGCCACACGCCGTCCCAATCGCCTGATAGCCTTTAGAATTCATACTGACTGCAAGATCTTTATAAGAAGCAACACCGCCATACGGAATTTTCTTCATTTCATCCATGACTTTTGTTTGAAATTTCGTCAGATGACTAAGATCCAGTTCGATATCAAGCTTATGTGACGAACCATTTAAATAATTTTGGATTTCCTTAAAACAATGCTCGAACATACTGTTTCGTTCGGTCGCTTTCTGTTTTCTCATCACGTTGATTGATGAAAGGGTCTTACCGTCATGGCTGGTGAGTTTTAAGGTCCCAACTATGGGTAGGTGGGGAAGAATCGCAAATTGTTCTTTCATGCGTTTAAGCCTATCATGGAGCTACATGAATGTCTTTGTGTCCCCATTCAATAATCCCTTTATCAATCTTGCCCTGGAAGACCATTTCCTCAGGGGTGGGGCCGACTTACCTGTGGCCTTCTTTTATATCAACCGGCCATCTGTGGTTTTGGGGCGTTTTCAAAATCCCTGGCTTGAATGCAACCTTCCTTATCTAGTTAAAAATGATATCTGGATGGTTCGTCGCCAAAGTGGCGGCGGTTGTGTTTTTCATGATGAAGGTAATTTAAATTATTGTTTTATTTATCCAGAGGGCATGATTAATCGGAGTAGGGGAGTCGAGCTAATTAGAAGTGCTTTTGTTAAAGCGGATATTCATTTGGACATCTCTCCTCGTCATGATTTATGGCTTGATGGGAAAAAGATTTCTGGATCTGCTTTCAAACAAACCAAAGACGCTTCTTTTCACCATGGTACTTTTCTCATTTCATCGAATATGGACAAATTAGCAGAAAGCTTAAAACATACGCTAATCCCAAAAGAATCTAAATCCATTCCTTCAGTTCGTTCTCAGGTGACTAGACTTCAGGATAAATATTCGGATGTGACTATTCAGGATGTAATTGATCTCATTGCCCATGAATTAAAAACAACTCCTAGATCTTTTGATGAATCAATTCTTTCTCTCTATGAAGTTCAACAAAGTTTCAAACAACTCACAAGTTGGGAATGGCTTTGGGGTGAAACTCCAGCATTTGAAATGAGTAATGGAATAAAAGTACGTAAAGGTATCGTAGAGGAACCTGTTCAAGGTCGTTTCGAAAAAGAATTTATGAGAAATTTAATTGATGAAAATGAGTTAGAAAAAATCTTTGCAGATTTCACTGAACAAAATAAAGCGCGTGAAGAAGTTTTTTAGTGTGCAGCGCAGGTTGAGCAACCAGTTTTAGCTGCTGTTTGATCTTCAAAAGTCCAATCACCGTAATTTGCATTCAAAAACATGCAGGCATCGGCCAAAGAATTGAATTTTTCCTGAAAAGATTCGTGAATTTCATGCTCAAGAACGGTGACGTAATATTCAAGGCAATCTTCCTTAACCGACTCTGGATCAGCTCCAAATGTGATTAGGGCCATGAAATCCCCTTTTTGGTAGCGGGTATAGGTCCAATTCTTTAAATTTACGCCTTGCATATAACTCTATCCATTAATAAAATTGTTGTCTTATCCAGAGCATGAGTCTATAGTCTGTCCACTTTTAAGTAAATGCAATTTCCACAGAGAGGATGTTATGGCTAAGGGTCCACGAGTTATCGTTACGTTAGAATGCACAGAAGCTAGAAAAGAGGGTGGTTCACCTTCTCGTTATACGACTTCTAAAAACAAGAAGACGACTCCAGAAAGATTGGAAAAGATGAAGTACAACAACAATCTTCGTCGTCACACGCTTCACAAAGAAATTAAGTAATCTGATTTTTTTAATCAGTTTATTATAAAAAAGGGACACTAAAAGTGTCCCTTTTTTATTTCTATCAATTTAAGTCAAAAAAAAAGGGCCCCGAAGGGCCCGTAGTAAAGAGAATTAGAACTGGTACTTTGCACCTACGGTAAGAATATATAAATGGTAGCTATCAACCCCCGCAGTGTTGATACTTGAAGCATTCAATCCTGCTTGAACAATAAGATTGCTAGACACTAGGTACTGATACGCGGCCCCTACGGTGTATGTGGTAGAAGAAGCAGTATCGCCACTGGTATCTGTTGTATCATTATCTTCATAATCATCAACAAACTCGGCCGATAAAATTCCTTTGATAAAAGACGCTTCAGCTATTTTAAACAATCCGGCCGCACCAAGAAGGTATTCATTATGGGCATCATCTTTTGTCGTTACGCCATCAGTTTTATCAGTTGCTTCAAAAACTCGATTGATACTTGCTGTACCTACATATTGAAAAGTATCAGTTACCTGCCCAGCTTCAACTCCCAAGCTAATACTGTCCCCACCTTGTGAATTATTAGTTTGGCTTCCTTCAGTTTTTGAATCGCCATAAGTTACGATCAGATTTGAAACCACATCAATTCTTAAGGCTTCATCCATAACTCGAAATCGTCCATTGATTGATGGATCACTTATACCTTTAGTCGTAGCATTAACATCTGAAACCCCTGGAGAGTCGACATCAGTATTTGCATCAATATGTTGAAATGTTAAGTCAGCCGAAAGTAGAAATCTATCAGTGAAGGAATGTCCTACTTCTTGATTAATTACCCAGCCTGTAATTTTGCTATCAGTTAGACTCGTTTCTTGTGTCCCAGAAGCAAGACCCAAGTTTGAAATTCCGTAGTTAGTCCCGGCATTTGGAAGGTACTGCAGGTCATAAATGGCACGGTCAGCAGCAAGCGAGACCGTAGCGGATACTAGCAAACAAATTGCTACGAAAAGTTTCATAAAACTCCAATGATGAATTAATAGGAGAAAAGTTTAATAAGTCTCTTAAGGATGTGCAAAGGTTAAGATGCTATTTGAGCTCACTGCTTTTCAGAGTAAAGGCCCGAAGTTGTTCTTTATCTATAAGTACGAAAGATTTTTTCTCCTCAGAACTCAGTGCGTAAAAGTTGCTACGGGCAAGATTCATTCCCGGAATTCCGTTTTTGATTTCGCTCACAAAATACGACCTTACACCTTGGGTTGAGATGAGTTTAAGCGTGTAAATGGGAGTCGCCATGGCCGTTTCCATAAATGCTTGTTGAGGGGCGGTGAGTTTGTCTAAAATGGTAAAGCTTTTTAAGTCTTCGAGTTTTTCAAAATATCTTTTGACCTTAGATAGTTCAAGCTCAAGACCATTCTGATCCACCCATTGCTCTTCTTTTTTTAGAAGTTTAACTTCAAGACCATCAGGTGTGTAAATTTCTAAAGAAACTAAAGATTCAGGATTAAGAGCTAGAACTCTTGATTCAACCAATTGTGAGATATCGTAACTTTCAAGCG
>JBILYY010000139.1:0-8997 GCA_044377495.1 Bacteriovoracaceae bacterium
TCTTTTTCATGCTTGATGAATATATTGGTATTGATGAGAACCATCCCTCAAGTTTTAAAAGTTACATCAAGAAGCGGTTAATGCTTCCTCTGAATTTATTAGAATCACAATTCGCCTTTCCACCCACCAACCTTGCAGGCGAAGTCTATGAAGAGTTGATAAAAGAAATTGGTGGAATCGACCTGCAACTATTGGGAATTGGAGTTAACGGGCATATTGGTTTTAACGAGCCAGGATCTTCAATTCATTCCAGAACGAGAATCGTTGACCTAACGGATGAAACGAAGAATGCAAATCAAAGCCATTTTGGGGAAGAGAAAATGCCAAGTAAAGCTCTTAGTATGGGTATTGCTTCTATTATGGATGGTAAGGAATTACTGATGCTTGTTACGGGAAAATCGAAGGCCAATACGGTTAAATATCTTCTTAACCATCACGATGATGAGTCATGCCCAGCAACTTTTTTAAAGTCACATCCTCATTTTACTTTAGTTTTAGATCCTGAAGCTGCTTCTAAGATTTCATTAAATATTTGACCAAGATCTGCCAGAGAGGAAAGAAAAGGAGTAGGGAGTTTGGCATTCGTTAATTTGCCTTTCTTGAGCAACTGCAAATGATAAATCACTCCGAAAGGCATTTGAGGAGCTTCGCCACCAATATTTGAAATAATTTCTCCGCCACGACGAACATTATCCATCATCCAGGCCGGTAATCTTAAGTGGTAAGGACTTCGAGAAATTTCCCCTGTGTGCATCGCTAGTGCCTTCATTTGAAGCTCTACAATTTCGTTCGGAACTTCAATCAAGCAATTAGGTTTTTCGATTGCTCCCCAGAATTCGGTCCATGCAACCAGGAGATTTAATTTAGAATTTTTTAGAACTTTTTCTAAAAGCTTCCCTGTTTTGATATGAGTCGGGTGATGATCTTTTAAGTGTGGAGCTAGAATCAGATGGGGTTGATACTTTTGTATAAGGGACTTAAGTTCCTTTGCTTTTACTGACCAGTCTTCATTAAGAACATCTAGGTCCATTTCTAAAAACGTACAAGCATTTTGAAGTTCTTTTAGTCTTGGTTTTTGTCTTGTTTTTTTTGAGCCAAGGGTTACTGCAATGTTAATTATATGGGCATTATTCTCGTGCATAAGTCTGAGTGGTAATGACCCAATAATTGATTCATCATCGGGATGAGGAGAAAGAATAAGTATCGTAAATGGTAAAGATGATTTTGGTATTAAGGGATGGCATGGAAAAGGAGAACTGAGTGTTTTAACGAACTGGGTGAATTCCATTTCACCGGCCTTCATTAAACTTGTGTGAGCGATGTTAGAACATAACAAAACGCTATTAGGATCAAAACAGATCGAATCATATTGCCTCTCAAGTATGTACTTGCGATTAATCTATCAACTCTTTGAAACAAAAGTCTAGAGCTGAGATTAGTCTTAGGGAGCGGCAAACTAAGTTTCAATTAGTTACGTTTGTAATCATCTTGAAGGCGCACTATGTCATCCTCGCCAAGATACGATCCAACCTGTGCTTCAATCAGAACAAGATTTTCTTTGTGATTATTGAAGAGGCGATGTTTGGCCTCTTTAGGAATATAAGTTGATTCATTCGGCTTGAGTTCGAAAACCTTATCATCAATTGTAATTGTGGCGATACCACTCACAACTATCCAATGCTCTGAACGGTGGTGATGAAATTGAAGTGAAAGTTTACCACCTGGCCTCACCGTAATTTGTTTCACTTTGTATCCAGGATTTTCTTCAAGAATTGTATATGTTCCCCATGGCCGATGTGCCGTCGTGTGAACATTAGTCATTTCAATATTTAATTTTTTAACTTCGGAGACCAGTTCTTTTACTTTCTGAGTAGAACCTTTCTTCGCAATTACAATGGCGTCAGTTGTATCCACAATAATTAAATCCTCAACATCAATAGTTGAAATAAGCCTTTTGCCTCCAATGATAAGATTGTTTTTGGAGCCAAGGTGAATGACGTTTTCACTTTTTGTATTACCAGATTGATCTTTTGGAAGGGCATCGTAAAGAGAATCAAATGACCCAAGATCACTCCATCCGATATCCGCCGGTACAACTTTTACAAGTGTCGATTTTTCCATGACAGCGTAGTCAATACTTTCGGATCTAATTTCTTTCATATCATCGATGTTAATTCTGATAACATTGTCTTTTTTGGCGGAATTGAACGCCCTCAAAGATGATTCATAAATATCTGGAGTATGCTTTTTCAATTCACTTAAAAAAACACCGGCCTTAAAGCAAAACATACCGCTATTCCAGAAAAAATTCCCAGCAGCAAGATAACTTTCAGCTGTTTTTGCATCTGGTTTTTCTTTGAATGATTTTACGTCTTGACCGTTGGCCTCAATATAGCCGTATCCAGTTTCCGCGTAATCAGGCTTAATTCCAAAAGTAACGAGTTTGTCATTTTGAGCTAGCTCGATTGCTTTTTTTATCGCCAGCTCGTATTCTGCCTGTTTTTCGATGAGGTGATCTGAGGGTACGACTAAAATAACTTCATCTGGTTTTGCTGCCAGTGCTGCAATTGCAATAGCAGGAGCAGTATTTCTGCCAATTGGTTCAAGTACAAAATGACAAGGTCGATTGGTTTTGATCTGTTCGATTTGATCAAGGCCCATAAAATATTGCTCTTGATTAATCACAACTGAAAAAGAGTCGGCTAAATTGATATTTCTTAAAATAGTCTTTTGAAAAAGTGATTCATCACCAAATAATTGGCAAAACTGCTTTGGAAAAAGAGTTCTTGAAATTGGCCAGAGTCTAGTTCCAGATCCACCACAAAGAATTACAACTTGCATATGAATGCTCCAAAAATGATTATGAAATCCCGAAAGTGTACGAGGCTACCGTGAAATAGATGAGAAGACCTGTGATATCGACAACGGTAGAAATCGCGGGACTAGCTACGACTGCTGGATCTCCGCCCATTCTTCGCACAATCAAAGGAAGTCCTGCTCCAATAATTGCGGATGTTATGACCTGAATGGCGATGGCCAAAGAAATAGTAAATGCAATATAGCCCATGCTGAAACCTGTTGGCAGAAGGGCATGATAGGAAAGAAATGCAATCTTGAGATAGGTAAGAATTGCAACAGTAATTGAGAGCATGAGAGAAATTTTAATTTCTTTAAATATTATCCTCGGCCAGTCTTCATCATGAATTTCTCCTAACGAAAGTGAACGAATAATCACTGTTGCTGCTTGAGAACCGGTGTTTCCACCTGTCGCAGCCATCATGGGCATGTACATGGCAAGAATGATAAAACTTTCAAGGATACCTTGGTAGGCACTGATGATCATTCCTGAAATAATTCCAATCGCTGCCAGCGATACAACCCAAACGACTCTTTTTTTGAAATGATGAAAGGATGAAGTCTGCAGATATTCATCATCATTCGCCGAGGTCATGATTCCACCGAATTTTTCAAAGTCTTCAGCTTGTTCGGCCCTTATAATATCAATCGCTTCTTCATGAGAGACGACTCCAACTAGCTGATTGAGCGAGTTTAAAACAGGAATAGCAACGAGATCATATTTTTCAATCTTTTGAGCAACTGATTCTCTGTCCTCATTAACTTCTGCATAAACAAAGAATTCATTCAGCATTTCTAAAACTTTATCTTTTGGATCGTGCAAAACGAGATCTTTAAGTGTGACTAATCCCTTCATCACCATAGAATGGTCGACAACATAAATATAATAAATCATTTCTTTTGATGGAGCGTCTTTCCTAATCTTTGCTAAAGCTTCAGCTGCTGACATATCAGCAAAAATTGTCGCAAAGTCGGTGGTCATAATTCCACCAGCGGTCTCTGGAGGATAGGCCGACAAGATAAGAACATCTTCTCGAACTTGCTTATTTAAATAGGGAAGTAATTCAATCTGCTCTTCTTTAGATAGTTCCTGATAAAGGTCTGCCCTAATATCAGAAAACATATGAGCAAAAACTTCTGCAAAAGAGCGACGATCAAGTGTATGAAAAAGCTTGAGCTGAATAGTCTGAGAAAAGTCTGAAAAAATACGGCCCTGATCTTCAATATCCAGCTTATGGAGAAACTCAACAACCTCTTCAATAGGCTTTTCTTCCATGAATTCGGCAACGTCCATGGTTGGAAGTTCTTCAAACATTTCAACAAGTTCGGCCGTATTACCTTTTTCGGATAGGTCTTGAAGGAGCTCCTGATTCTCAGGTTCTGGAATTTCGATTGTATCTTCGGCTGCCATAAATAAATGATCTTCACAAAGGTTACGTATATATAAGATTCATTGTACTTTAAAGCCATAATTTTAAATAGTTATAAGCTCAAAAAAGTGAAAAATAATATTAAGATTTGCCCCTAGAATTACGATATGTCTAGGTATGACTAATGTCCCAATTATAAAGTTTATGTTTCGCTCGGAATGGAAAGTGCTCACTGATGCGCTTAGTATCGGTAATAAATATGAATTAGAGTCGATGGATTCGCTGAGTGATTTGACGACATACCTACATTACGCTGAAGCCGGGATAGTTCTGGTATCCTTGCGAGATAAGAATGATCTTATTCAGCTTGCAACTTTAGTGAAATCACTGAAAAAAACTATACCTCATATAATAGTAAAAATACTGGTCGTAAATTTTTCCGGTAATGCCCAGTTTGATAAAGCTGTTGGAAAGCTAGATCTTGATTTATTGCAAGTGAGCATTTCACCCAAAGCGATGAGTTTCAAGATTGATTTTGCGATGAAGTCGATCAATGCCCAGTTGAAGAAGAAACCGCAGGCCGATTCTCCAAATAATGTTAAAACGCTAGAAAATGTAAAAAACCAAGATAAGAAAATTGCTGAAGGAATTGCCAACTGGGCTGACCCAATTGATTGTGAAGATGATATTTGGCTGCTCCGAAATGAGACAGATTGTAAAAAAGTTCTTACGCGTTGGCTTGTTCGATTTATGGGGCCAAGTCCCTATGTTGCAACTTGGATTGATTCTGGCACTCCTGGAATCTGGAAATTCGAATTTAAAAAGAGTGGTTCGATATTTATTTCTGGGCAAGGATCTTGGTTTTTTAGGGGTGAGCAAAAACCAGATTTTATATGGGCGGAAAATGTTTGGTCATTCACAGGAAGTGCTTTTGAGCTGTTTTACAAGCAAGGTCAACAAACATTTTCTCGTTTATGTCTGAAAGACAAAAAGATTACGATCGCTAAAACATCTGAGTATGCGAAGACAAAAGAAAAGAGCATTGTTGAAAGCCTAGATAAAGATCTTGTCTTTAAAAAAGAATTAGCTGCAGATGCTGATAAAAAAGCTTTTGAGAATGAACAAGATAATTTCAAAAACCTTGAAGGCAAAAACAAGACAGACAGTATTAATCTGGACCCTCTTACAGGAAAGATAAAAGACAACGATGAAGTTAATACGAATCCTCTTACTGGTAAAAGTAAGACAGATAGCATTAATCTAGATCCTCTTACAGGAAAGATAAAAGACAAAGATGAAGAAAATACAAACCCTCTTACAGGTAAAAGTAAGACGGACAGTATTAATCTAGATCCTCTTACTGGAAAGATAAAAGACAAAGATGAAGTTAATTCAAGTCCTCTTACTGGGAAAAGCAAGACAGATAGCATTCAGCAGGAACCTCTCTCAGGTGAGGGTAAAACTTCTAATATCGTAAATAATCCACTTTCTCTGAATCTGAAGCCTAATGAAAATTCAATTTCCCAAGATCCGCATGCTCAGAAAACGGAGACATCAAAGAGCTCTTCGCAATGGAAAGGAAAGAATGAGTATCAAAAGGAAAATGAAAATGGTGAGCTTACTGCTCCCGTCGATAATGTGATAAATCCTGGTGCAGAACTCTCGATGGAAGCTAAAAATGCACACTCGACCTTCTATAAAAATCATAATAAAGCAGAGACTTTTGAACCCAAAGACGTTGGTCATTCAATAACAAAAGATGGTGTAAGCGGGAACCTTAAGGGCAAAACCGATCCCCACAAAGCATCCTCGGCGGCGGGAGGTTCAGATCTTGGTGGCACGACTTCCACGGATAAACTTGAAAAGCACATGAGTTCTCCAGATGGCCGTTTAGAAAAAATTGAGAAGGAAAAGAAAGCTGGAGACTTGGCCGGTAAATCCTCTACTGATAAGCTTAAAGCTCACTTGTCCACGCTGAATGAGAAAAAAGATAAATCAATTGCTGAAAAAAATGGAAATGGGGCATTGGCCGGTAAGACTTCAACGGAAAAATTGCCAAGTCACTTCTCTTCACCTGAGTCAAAAAAGAACAGGACAGCAACGAGTGACATAGATGCGGTTAATGACGAATTAAATGACGATACTGAAGATGGGATAGCCGAAAAGCAGCTTGCATCTCTAAAATTAAGAAAAGAAAAATTAGAAAAATATAAAAAAGACAAAGTTGAAGCCGCTGCCAAAGACAAGACATCAGATGATAAAGCAATTGATAATGTATCAAAAATTCCTTTACCGAAGACCAAACCTAAGCAGTCTGGCGAACTAATAGATAATGAAATTTTAGGAAAAGTTATCCCTTTTACTGAAAAACAAAAGCATGCGTTGTCTGAATCACTAGGAAGGGAAACTAAAGAGATTGAAAACTCTGTAAGACCTGCCACCGTGACATCAATTCTGATACAGGAAGCAATTAAAGTCCAATGCACTTTAGATGATTTTTTTGAACAAACGATTATCTTTGAAACTGCACAGACTGGAATTGTAAAATCAAAAGAGATTGTCCTCGATTTGAATTTTAACTATATGGATAAAAATACAAGTCTCATGTTTAATGGGATGGTTGTTGAAGTAGAGACGTATGGGACATCCAATTATATCACTATTGAAATTTCGTCCCAGAATTCTTCAGATTTTGATGCATTTATGAAACTATATAACACAAGACAAGAAAATATTAATTTTTTCTTGAACGCAGCCAAAGGTTAGTGAGTTAATTTTAATGTCCAAAAAAGATGTTTTTAAAACATTCATTGAAGATTGCGAAATCCTGATTGTCGATAAGAATTCAGGATCACGCAATCGCCTTCTTAAAATTGTCTCTGACTTAGGGGCAAAACGTCATATGATACACACTTCAAGTGGAGTGGTAGAAGCGACTGGGATTTTAAAAGAAAAAAATATTACTTTAGTATTATCCGACTATGTCGTTGCTGGCGGGTCAGGATTTGATCTTTTTAAAATGATCAGGCAACAGCAGCCAAACAATAAAAATTTATGTTTAGTACTGGTTACTTCAAATATTTCACAGACAGCAGTAGCTAAAGCAGCGGAAGAGGACGTGGATTCATTTATCATCAAACCCTACACACTGCAGAGTATTCAAGAGAGTTTAATTGCCACAATTATGGCGAAAATTACGCCCTCAGAATACACTCTTAAAATTGATGAAGCTAAAACGTATATTGCGGAAGGCGATCTAGATAAGGCCACTGAGATTTTGACTGAGGCAATGGAACTAAATCCTAAACCTGCACTGGCTTTATTTTATCTGGGACAAATCGAATATATGCGCCAGTGTATAGACGAAGCACAAGGTTCTTACTCTGAGGGTCTTTCATTTAATACCATCCATTTTAAGTGTTTAGTGGGATTGTATGAATTGTTTTTGCGAGAGCAAAAATTTCATGAAGCCTACCAGGTTGTAAAAAAGATTTCTAAATATTTTCCCGCCAATCCAGATCGCTTGGGAGAAATTATTAGATTGGCAGTTCGAACGGAAAATTTCGTAGATATGCAGTTCTATTATGATATTTTTATTACCCTTGAAGAGAGATCATCTGTATTAATGAATTATATGGGTGCGGGTTTATACGTTGGAGGAAAGCATTTCCTATTGAACAAGGACTCTAAAACAGCATACAAATATTTTGATAACATAGCCGTCTCTTGTTCTGAATTAACAAAATTTAATCGTGCAGTAATCACATTCCTTGTATCCCAAGGTTTAGCTGAGTATGCTCAAAGATTCTTATCTCGATTTTCTGCCTCTGCAAGATTGAAAGAAGACTTCTTGGTTAGCGATCTTTTGGTAGATGCAGGCATAAAAGTTGAAACTCACATCATTGTTAAGAAAGGCCTGGAACTATATAACAAAAAAGTCCGTGACATTCATTGCATGAGAGTTCTCCTTTCCGCTATGGAAGTAAGTGGCTTTAAGCCTGAAAAGATCCAACAAATGCGAGAAGAATTATCTCTGATTTGGCCTGAAATCGAAGCGGCATAGTCTATTGTTCTTGTCGGGTTAATTCATACATCTTCTTACCTTTGTTGATTCGCCTTTTACTAATTCCTCCATATTTGTTGTCCTTCTATGTAATCGACTTATAAGGAGTATGAGTATGTTTAATTGGAAAGGAAGCCTGTTCGCACTTGCCCTTGTTTCAGGAAGTGTATTGGCGCAAAATTCGTCTATCGTCAGATTTGATTTAAATGAAGGTATGAAAACGTATCTTCGTGCAAATGAATTCGACATCACTGGCGTAAACTACAAAACAAATGAAATTGAAGCTTTGTTGACTGACGCTGAACTTGCTCAGATTGTGTCGCAAAAATCTGCTGTCATAAAATTTTCATTTCCACAGAATCTTGCAGCCGCACCAGATGAGGATTACAAAAACCCAGATGAAATTACTGATTTCGTGAATGATATTCATGCTAAATACCCTGATATCACGATGATCAAAGTCATTGGTAAAACACTGGAAGGAAGAGAAATCTTAGCTCTTAAGATTTCAGATAATCCAACAATTGATGAAGCAGAGCCAGCGATTCTCGTAAATGCTATGCACCACGCTCGTGAAATCATGACGCCAGAAATTACTACCGATATGGTTGAATATTTGACTTCAAATTATGGTCAGAAAGTTGAAGTTACTAAGTGGGTAAATGAGACAGCTATTTGGGTTATTCCAATGTTCAACCTAGATGGTAA
>JBILYY010000140.1:0-8946 GCA_044377495.1 Bacteriovoracaceae bacterium
ACCGAAGGGGATCTCACTCCTATGATTTCTTATTTCTTTGACACCAAAGTTGGTGGAAAGCGTGAAAAATCGTCTTATGAAAAGATCGCATCAGAAACGAATCTCACACCCCAAGAGATACATTTTTTTTCAGACATTCCAGAAGAATTGAAAGCTGCAAAGGCTGCCGGTATGGCGGTTACACAGGTTCTTAGAGAAGGTACTAAATCTTCTGATTTTGAAGGGATTACTACTTTTCAGACATTTATGGATTATATCTAATCTTTAGTCATACCACTTTTCTCCATGGCATGATTTCAAAGCGGAAAATCTTCATCTGTATTTATGAATAGACAAAAGAACAATAAACCTAATACTTTTATTTTATTTTTCTAGTATCGCCACAAAGAGTTTTAATATCGACACACGATTGAGTAAAAATCACAGTTGTCCACCATGTCTCAGTAAATTTAGCATTCACAAGATAATCTTCTCTCGGACAAAGCGCCCTTACAAATTCAGGGATACGCTGTTCTTTTTGTTTTTCTGCATTAGAAAAGAAAAGCCACTGGCCAAAGCATTCACTTAACTCGTCTTTTCCCTGGGCCAAGATCTGAGTTGCCGGAACCGGTCTTTCATAAGTTTCTTTATTAAAATCTGCTTTTCTTATGAGATCATAGTCCACATACTTTTGGGTACAACCATAGGTCAAATAAAGCAGGATAAAAATTTTCATATTCAAACTCTTTACCATAAGGCCCCTAAGATGACGACCCAAATTGCCATTATTGATCCCTTTGTTAAAGGACCTGCCGTTAATTGTTTTAACAGCTTAGTTAATCTTTTAGGGGTTAAAGCGACATACCACATGCCTGCCCTGAATGGAATTCAGAGCTTGGCCTTAGAAGCATCTAAGAGCAAAGCCTATATTGTGTTGGGGTCCGCTTCACATATTCACGAAAATCTTCCCTGGCATCGGCCTCTCGCTGACTTTCTAGTACAAGAATTGAATAAGAATAAACCGGTTCTTGGCTGTTGCTTCGGACATCAGCTCATGTGTCACGCGCTGGGAGCAAAAATCGAATATAATATGAAAGATGAATCTAAACAAATGGGCTCTCGGAAAATTTCCATCACACAAGATTTTTGGAATTTTAAAAAGGGTGAAACGTTTCAGCTAGCGGTCACGCACAAACAAGTCGTGCGTGATTTACCTAATTGCCTTAGATCAGTTGGGCATGGCCTTGAAAACGATATTGTGATTCACGAAAGCCTTCCCTTTATGGGAACTCAGGCCCACCCTGAAGCTTCCGACTTCTTTTGCACCACCGATATTACGAATTTAAATTCTATAGAAATTAGTCATACTCAAAAAGATGGTGCACGCTTGATTCAAAGATTTTTTCAGCAATTCAAACTTATTTGAAACCTATTCCCACTCAATAGTTCCTGGAGGTTTTGAGGTGATATCGTAAACGACCCGAGTTATACCTTTGACTTCGTTACAAACTCTAGAAGAAACTTTATTTAAAAAGCTCCAGGGAAGCTCAGTTACCGAAGCTGTCATACCATCCTGAGAATTGACCATTCGAAGAGCAATAACTTCTTCATAAACCCTGCCATCACCTTTCACTCCGACCGTTTTAACTGGTAAAAGAACAGTGAACGCCTGCCAAGTTGAATCATATAGATTATTTGACTTGAGCTCTTCATAAAGAATCTGATCCGACTCTTGAACTTTACGAATGGAATCACGAGAAAGTTGACCGAGAACTCTGACACCAATTCCTGGGCCAGGAAAAGGGTGACGAAATACCCAGGCATGCTCAAGGCCCAACTCAAGACCCATGGCACGTACCTCATCCTTAAATAAGAAACGAAGCGGCTCAAGCAACTTTAAGTGCATTCTTTCTGGTAGCCCACCAACGTTGTGGTGAGATTTAATGGTAGACGATTTTCCGCCCTTTTTGTGAGGAGAAAGTGATTCAATCACATCTGGGTAAAGAGTTCCTTGAAGAAGATATTCAAATTTAATCCCATGACTTTTCTCAAACTCATGGACTTTCTTTTCAAATACTTCAATGAAAGTCCTACCAATTGTTTTTCTTTTATCTTCTGGATCTTTGTCGTCTTTCAAGGCAGTTAAAAACAATTCAGAGGCATCAATTATTTCAATATTGAGAGAGGTTTTTTCTTGAAGTAGTTTAATCGTGTGGATGTCTTGAGGACGAAGCAGACCGTTATCTACAAAAAAACAGTAAAGATCATCTCCGATAACTTTCTGCACTAAAGTTGCGGCAACCAGGGAATCGACTCCACCAGAGAATGCGCACAAAACTTTTGCTCCTTTTACTTTCTGAACACTTTCCAGAGAAGATTCCAGCATGGTTTTTGATGACCAGTCCGTTGGAAGCTTGGCGACGTTATTTAAAAAGAACGAGAGTATTTCTTTGCCATGAACCGTGTGATGAACTTCGGGATGAAACTGTAAACCTAGTATTGGTCTAGTTTCATGTTTTATTCCGGCCACCAGCCCATTTTCACTTTCAAAAATAAGTTTAAAATCTTTTGGAAGAGAACTTACGTGATCGGAGTGACTCATCCAAACATCACTCTGTGGAGGCAGCCCGGTAATAGAAAAATCTTTCGCACAATGAAGTTTCGCCAGGCCGTATTCGCCCTGAACACCTTTCTCAACTTTACCACCAAAGAACTGGCCTAGAATCTGCATCCCATAACAAATTCCCAGTACGGGTAAATTGTTGTCCGATAAGAAAGGCGAATAATCAGTAGTGTCTTCAAACACTGACTGAGGTCCACCTGATAAAACAATTGCTTTTGGTTTATGACTCTTAAGTCTCTCAATTCCCTCTTCGACTGTGATAATTTCTGAAGTGTAACCCAGTTCGCGAAATTTTCGAGTGATGAGTTGAGTATATTGGGAACCAAAATCAACGATCCAAATAGCGCTTTTCATTAATTATACCTGACGATAGTTAGGAGCTTCTTTAGTAACGATAACATCATGGGGATGTGATTCTTTTAAAGATGCCGAAGTTATTCTCAAAAATTTAGCACGCTCACGAAGAAGTTTCATGTTTTGCGCTCCAACGTAACCCATACCAGCTCTAACCCCACCAACAAGTTGGAATAGGTTACTTGAAAGGGATCCTCGGTAAGGCACTTGTCCTTCAATTCCTTCAGGGACTAATTTTGAAACCTCTTCAACTGCGCTCTGGCCATAGCGATCTTTTGAGCCTCGTTCCATGGCACTTAGCGACCCCATGCCTCGATACATCTTATACGCGCGTCCCTGATATAGAACCATTTCCCCGGGAGTTTCTTCACAGCCTGCAAAAAGTGACCCGATCATAACCGAACTAGCACCACCGGCAAGGGCCTTCATAATATCGCCCGAGAATTTAATTCCACCGTCAGCTATGAATGGAATATTGGCTTTTTCACAAGGGATACGACAATCAAATATTGCCTGCATCTGAGGAACACCAATTCCCGCAATCACTCGAGTTGTACATATTGAACCTGGACCAATTCCTACTTTTATTCCATCCACTCCTGCAGCAATAAGGTCTTCACAAGCGTTCGCAGTTGCAACGTTACCCGCAACGACATCAATATCAGAATTTAGTTTCTTTATCGCTTTGACCATATCAATAACGCCTTTGGAGTGCCCATGAGCGGTATCAATAACTATTGCGTCGACCTGAGCTTTAATTAAGGCCTGTACTCGCAACATTTCTTTATCACCTACACCACAAGCAGCAGCAACTCGCAAACGTCCATATTTATCTTTATTTGAGTTTGGGTAAGCAATCGTTTTCTCAATATCTTTGATCGTAATTAAACCTTTAAGTTTTCCATCGGCCGAAACGACTGGAAGTTTTTCTACGCGGTGATTTTGCAAAATCTCCTTGGCCTTTTCAAAACTAGTCCCTTCAGGAGCGGTAACGAGGTTCTTAGATGTCATGACATCTTTAACTTTCTTATTTACGTCAGAAACAAAACGTAGATCTCGGTTAGTAATCATTCCTACTAACTTCTTATCCGAATCAATGACTGGAAAACCTGAAATTTTATATTTCTTCATAAGGTCGAAAAGATCAGAGATCTTTTGATCTGGAGTCACAGTAAATGGATCAATGATCATGCCTGATTCATACTTTTTCACTTTCTCTACTTCAAAGGCTTGTTCTTCTGGAGATAAATTCTTATGAATCACTCCAATTCCACCTTCCTGGGCCATAACGATCGCTGTACGAGATTCTGTTACGGTGTCCATAGCTGACGAGGCTATTGGGATATTCATCGTTATATTGCGCGAAAACCGGGTTTTAAGTTCAACCTCAGTCGGTAGGACTTCAGAATAATTGGGAACGATGAGCACATCGTCATAGGTCAAGGCCATTTCGGGGGTGTAAAACATAGTGCCATCCTTTTGAATTGCTCAAAAGAATAGCCGATTTAACATGGTTTGGCATTTAGAAAGCTATATGCGCAGGACGTAGCCAAGGTTTTTAAGGGTTTTGATGTGAGTCGAAAACGGCTTTAGCTTACGGCGCAGGTTGGAAAAGTGGGTATCCAAGTTGTTTACTTCAACATGGACGTCCTTCCAGAGCATATGAATGAGGTCATCTTTATGGATAACGCGGTTCGGGTTTTGTGAAAGAACAACCAAAAGCTGGTACTCCTTAGGAGTAAGTCTTACTGACTGATTATTCAAAATAACCTGATGGCCATCAAGATCAATCACGAGATCTTTAAATTTAATGACTTTATTATTTTGCAGATTGCGCTTGCTTAATTGGACTCTGTTACGAATTCGAGCAACCAACTCTTCAGTCTGAACTGGTTTAACGAGAAAATCATCGGCACCTATCTCGAGGCCTTTTAGACGAGCGCTTAAATCTGAATCACCCGTTAAGAAAAGAACAGGAAGATTTTGTTTCGAGCGCTTTACTTCTTCATAAACCTGAAAACCATCTTTGCCAGGAATATGCAAATCGAGAAGAATGGCATCAGTGTGGTTATTTCGGATAAAGTCTAATCCCTTGTCTGGCTCTGAAAAAAGCTCAAGACTAAATGAATCAGATAATGATCCTGAAAGAACATCTAATAGGTCACGGTTGTCGTCAATGATTGTTAAATGCATAGGGTTTTTTTCCATTCATATATATTAATGCAAGTTAAGGTACAAAAGGAACTCAAGAAATCTTAATGAAGACTAAGATGAAAAAGCCCAATGAAATTAGGGCCTAGGCATAAGTAGATTTGCGTGCAAAGTTATGTCAAGACTCAGTAACTTTTTAAGTCTTGTATTAAGTTGTCTAGATCTTTTGGATAGTTAGGCTGCGAAGCTTTACTAGACCTTAAGGAATCACTAAATTCAGAATCAATGTTTAGATCAGCTCCAATCTTTTGTGGCGTAACAGAAGTATTTAAAGGTTTAACCGATGCGGGCTCCCGGGGAGTAATTTTTACAACTTCCGATTGGGCCAGTCCATAAAATCTTACAGGAACCATCGTGGACAGTTGTTTAGATACTTTCACTTTCTTTTTAAAATATTTGTGAGCACTTCCAGCTGCTGATGCGGGAACACGGTCTTTCACCTTACCGTGTGACATGAAAACAATCTCGCCTTTAATCGCTGTTTCAGAAACAGAAGCAATACTTCGAGTAGCAGGAATTGCTTCCTTATAAGATTCAGGTAGGGCCTTGAATTCTGCAAGTGAACTATTCAAAGATGAAAGCCCAACTTTCGTTGGGGAACGTGGCAATCCACTTTCTGATTCAGGATCAATCATTGTAAAAGTTCCTGCGGGAACAGTATATTTAATATTTTTTTCCAGGACATTTGAAACTTCAACTTCACCAGTAACAACTAAAACCTGAGTTTTAGAAGTTGATTGATCAAAAGTAGTAATGAATTCACCTTTTAAGAAATCAACATATCCATTGGCAGTGGTTAGAACCAAAGGGTGACGTGCATTCAGAGATTGAATCCAGGTTTTACCTTTTTTAAGTTGAACCGATTGATTGAAAAATTTGAGATGTGCGCCTTCAATTAAATGGTAAGTGGCATCGTAATAATCATTCAGCGTAATACTTCCATCCTCACCGACTATAACTTCTGACTTTTCTTCAAGGTGATCATTCGCCTTCAAAGATTTGGTCTGACCGTTCGCGGTCATGACAAAAACCTGCCCCTTAACTTCAATTACCTGCGCCACTGGCTTGGCCAAGGCAGACAAACTAATTAAAGTTAGAGAAAGTAAAATACTACTTTTTAATTTTGTATGAGATGTCTTCATAATACCTACTTAAAATTTTCCATTCTTCTGTATTTCTATATTTAAGGCGAAATTCTTCTACTGTTGCTAAAAACTTCTGATGCTCCCCTTGATTATACTGAGCAAGAGCAAGCCATAGTTTTGCTCCTCTGTAGAATTCAGATGTAGGATGGTTTTTCACCAAACGCCCAAGATGTTTTTCTGTCCAGTCATAGCGCTTGCCAGTTTCAAAAGCAGCAACTCCTGCACCGAAAAGTACACGATCACTCACGAGTTGGTGTTTTGGAAAACGTTGAATCAGTTCGTTGTAAAACTGTGCTGACTTTTCATAATTCTTGAAGTGAAGTTCTTTTTCACCTATTGCCAAAAGCTTATCAGGTGTCCACTTATAAACTTCAAAATTCACAAGATCGGACGGGTTCGTTTTGGGAATACTTGCAATAGTGCGGCTGTTGGTAGCGCCATCAGATACCTGGGCCGTGAGGTATTTATTCTTCGACTCTAGAGATGAAACTTTATATTGAAGATCAGATAGACGCGCACTTAAAATTCGATTTTCTTTAGCAAGGCTAAGAGCTTTTTTCTCATATTCATACTGCCCATTCCATTTTGTCATAACAGATTTGTCCATACCTCCGTACTTCCAGAGTGCGAACACGTATCCGAATGCGAGAATAGAAAATACAAAAAAAATCTTCATGCCCTTGACCCTTGAAATGGAATAAGGTTCTTAACCATGTCCACATATCGGCTATTACGATTTAAGTCTTTAGGACTAAAGATTAGGAATGATTTTGCCGATAACATTGAAAGGAGCAACTAAATATGTCTTTTCGAATACTTGGCTTCATGTTTTTAATCATTACTCAGCTCGCTTTTGCTCAGGGTAGAAAGCCGGCCGTAGAGGATTTTGTGGGTATTGAAGTTGATCAGCCTGAAGGGACTCCTCAGGGAACTGAAGGCCTATTTAATTTTGAAAAAGCCATTGATAAATTTGAACATACGAAAGACTCGCCTTCTGGAATTGCTCCAGTTGTGAATACCAAGACACAAGATCCAAGTGACCTAACGACTGCTCTTGTTATAGCGTTTATGCTTGGTCTTCCTGGAATGATTTGGTTTTTTATGATGAGCAATCTTCGCCAAAAAGCAAAAATTGAAAGTGCTTCAAATATCGAAGTTTTGGAAAAATATCGACGTGAAAGGCAAGAAGCTAAAAAAGCCGAAGAAGCTTTTAAGAAATCGGCTTAAAGTCTATCCCAGTTACCATTACCTTTATAAACCATAATTCTTTGAATGTGATTGAATTGAACCACAACATCCCTGATGCCATTTTTATCTACATCTCGTACTTCAACTGAATAATCTCTTTCCCAATACTGGTCGCGCTGGCCTTCTCTTTCATGAAAATGGTGAGGCCCTGTTGCAATCTTCATTGTTGAAAGGTCATTATTTTCAAAAGTTACTAAGTAGATTCTGGCCGTTGATTCAAATCGCCTTCCGGAGGTTTTCCCTTCATCCAAAAACAACATGAGAAGTTTAGTTGTTGAAGAGAGGTAAACCAGTTTCGCTTTATAAATCGAGCTCTCTCCTCCCATTGCTAAAAGTTTGGCCTCGAATATTTTTCTCTGAGTTGTATTCCTTATTTCTATCCAATCCACCCCATCTCTTTTTTGTGGTTGGATCATTTCTTCTATGCCATCACCATTTAGATCAACTGAATAGGTTGTACCCTTAACATTGAATTGATGTTCCTGAGCTTCTCCAATTTCCTGACTGAAATTTGGTAGCTCGCCTTTTAGTATTTGACGATAGTAGCGCTCATCCTGAGCGAAAACTGACAGAGAAAGAGTAAAAAGAAGAAAAATCCATAAATGATGCACCATGAGTTTATTGTAACTTAAAGTTGGCTTTGTTAGGATACTTTGATTCAAGGGAAGGTTTTTACATGATCATTTCAATCGGTTTCGTGCGCTCCGCCAGTCAGGTCCTTATTAAAGAACTAGACTGGACCCAAAATTCTCTCGATTCTCGCTTGATTGATGTCACTGACCTTCCGGACTTTAATCTTCAGGCCCTGTTTATACATGACAATGAACATTTCAATTCAATGGTGGGCCTTTTGGAAAAAGAAAAGGCTTTCTACCCTATTCTTGATGCTAAAGATGAATCACTTGAATATACAGCTTTTGAAAATCTTCCTGCGCAAGCCTTTAAGGATCTTTACCTTAAAGTTCTAAACCGATGGACCATGCACCAGAACTTTAATTCACTAGAGAATATCTGGTCAATTACCAATCACTTTCGTGATTTATGGAAGAAGGATCGTCTCAGTTACTTCGAAGAAATGTTTTATTGGATAAAAAGAAATATCGGTGCAGTTGATCTAACGATTATTTTTAATGACGTTATTAAGTCTGAAGAAAAAGATGAGAATAACGAGAAAAAAGAACGTCCTAAGCTCGTTCAGTCCTTGTTGTCGGGAACCAAGAAAGGAAATTTTCATCAGGGTGGAACAAAAGAAAAAGAGCTGATGCAAAGTTATCTAGATAAGTTTCATGATGTTTTTGAAATCACCGAATTTCATCCCACCAAAGGTCAGTTTGTCGCGACAGCTCAAATTGAAAGAAGTCCCATGCTCTTTATGGCACGTGTGCC
>JBILYY010000265.1:0-3056 GCA_044377495.1 Bacteriovoracaceae bacterium
GTGATAAGCAGTACTAACTTTAGTGATAGGCTTTTTTTCCGAGTAACGATAAAAGCCAGCACTGATTAAGACTTCGCCGTCTTCTTGGGTTTTTAATCGAAGTAGAAAGCTATATTTCGACTTATCAGATGATAGTGAATAATGCTCAATAGTCGCATCATATGTGACTGTACCGAGTTTAATGGAAGTTAAATTTAGGATTCCACCAGAAGTTTCAAATCCAAAGCTGACATCCCCGTCCTTATTTTCTAGGGCATACTCATTTGATCCCATGCTTTTCATATTGAAGGTCATGGCCGCAGTAGTTGTTTGGTCAGCCGTTTCAGCTTCATTGCCAGCTTCAATATCTTCAGATTCTTCTTTGGTAATTAATTCTTTCTCTGCGAATATGTATAAGGCCGACATGGCAAATGAACTGAATTCGTTCATGTTTGTCGTATTGATAAATGAAGTTTTATTTTTAGTCGTATCAGCAACCATCGTGAGTGGGTTGCCTTTCACAAAGACTTGGTTAATTGTCTTATGCTCAGATGAGTGATTTTTTTTTCCACATGAAGCTGCAAGCATAAGGGCGGTCATGAATAATAAATGCTTCAAAAAGAGTCCCTTGTTTTATTAAAACGAATGTCTGATTTTAGCAAAAAGAGGGTGAAGGCAGAGTCAAATTGAAAGTATTATGTTGGTGTAAAAAAATTAGACAATTTTACGAGCGACTATTCCTAAATTCCTCGGGGACACCGGTTCGTCAAAGAACTCAAGCAGTTGCACCGAGTAGCCATGCTCTTCTAAATAGAGGGCGCGATCAATAAGGATATAAAGTTCCATTAACCGTCCAAACGCATTTCGAATAAGACCGGCCGTAAGCATGTTCCAGATGAGATCTTGAAGGATTGGGTTCGCATAATAGGCATCGAGCTCATCTTTGGTGTGACGAAGAGGTAGATTAATTCTACGAAACTGCTCAATGACGTAATTTCCAAAAGATTCATCATAAAGTTTTGGACTCGAGTTACCCAGCGATACAAGTTCTTTAATTTCATATTCATCATGAAGAAGAACATGAATGGCGTAGCGGAAATACTTAACCTTCAATTTTAATTCGTAATCTTTTTCATGCATCTTACGATGGGCACGGGTAGCAAGAGTTAGGGCAAAATAATTAAAGGTAATAGGTGCCTTGAGATTTTTTGCCGATTGGGAAATGTTCTGACTTTGGGAATCATGTTGAAGTTTTTCATAGCAGCAGCCAAAACTGATTAGGCCTTTGATATTTTGGGCACAACTGGCCTTGATCTGATGATTAGCGAGAGGCCCGCAAGTATGAAGTCCTAAGGTCATCGAGTTGTTTGATAAAACACTTTTAAATGTTTCATTATCAACATCGACTTTAACTTGAATATATTCGACTTGATTATTTGACTGCCTCTCTTTGCCAGTCTGTTGCATAACGGGGTCCATATCTAGGCTAGTAGTCTTGAGTTGGTAATGATTGGCCAGTGACTGGGCCAAATGTCCTATACCGCCGCCAATATCGACTATTTTATCAATATGGTTTTCAGCATAGAAAGTGTTAACAAAAGGGGCCAGTCTCTTAATCTCATGCTGCTTTTTAGGAATCATGTGTAAAAAAAGAGACTTGTTATCGGGAAACAGTGGCAACTCAGGAATCTTGGGGATATCAGCTAATTCTTCAATGCGCTTGTAAAAAGCAATCAGTGATGGGGACTTGATATAAGAAAAGACGTCTTTTTTTTCTAAACGGATGACATCTTCCTGATTTTTAAACTGTGCCAATTCATTAACCCATTCCTGAGGGAAATCATTTAGTGGATTGGGATAAAGAAGCATGATTTCGTTTTGCCATATTCTTTGATATGGTTGAAGAAATTCAGCAATTTCCTGGAAGCGTTTCTTAAAGTCCATGGGATAAGGATATAACATAGCTTATGAACAAGATAAATAAAGTCGCGATATTTGGAATGGGTAAGTCAGGTAAATCTGCTGTGGAGCTGGCAAAGAAGTTGAAACAAGACCTCTACGCGGTCAATAAGGGCCCTGTGGAGTCGTGGTTTGAGATGGAGAAGCTGGATAAGGTGCTTGATTGTTGCTCTTGTTATTCAGAAGAGGATTTTGCGGCCCATTTTCACAAGATGGATGAAATTGTGATTTCGCCGGGCATCCCGACCACTCATATTGCTTTAAAAGCAGCTGTCGCCAAAGGTGTGCCGATACTTTCAGAAATTGAATACGCCTACCGCGAGACCAAAGATATTCCTGTTATCGCCATAACTGGGACCAATGGTAAAACAACGACTACCACGATGATTACTGAAGCTCTTAAAAAAGCTGGTAAAAAAGCTTTCTGTGGTGGAAATATTGGAGTCCCTTATTGTGATTTGGCCCTTAGTGGTGAAAAAGTTGATTACGCTATTATTGAAGTTTCAAGTTTTCAACTTGAGACCATTCATGAGTTTCATCCCATTATTGGTTTGATTCTTAATATTTTCCCGAATCATTCTGAGCGCTATGATGATGTTCATGATTATGCCAAGGCCAAATATAGAATGCTGATGAACATGACCAAAGATGATCATCTGATTTTGGGTTTAGAAAATCCTTATCTCAGTGATATTAAGGATCATCCAGCACAAAAAGACTATTTTCAAAAAGGCAATTTACCGGAAGTGTTTAAGAAGAAGTTCAGCTTTAAGGATGCAAAAGTCGTTGGCGAACATAATGAAGCTAACTTCTACGCGGCCTATAGAGTTTTGGAGCTGCTTAAAATTGAAAATCTGGATAACATGTTTCAAGAATTTATTAATGAATTTCCTGGAGTCGCTCACCGGCTCGAGTATGTTCTTAGCTGTGAGGGACTCTCAATTTATAATGATGCTAAAAGTACCAATACTCTAGCGACTACGACGGCGATTAAGGCCTTCAACGACTCAACAGACCCTTTGTATTTGATACTGGGTGGGAAACTTAGAAATGAAAGTGATAAGGTTCTGCCCGATCTTCTTCCGTTTAAGAACAAGATAGCCCGGATCTTTACGATT
>JBILYY010000266.1:0-3055 GCA_044377495.1 Bacteriovoracaceae bacterium
GGTGGAAAAATCCGTTATTTTGTATCTGGTGGAGCTCCACTTTCTCCGGTAATTATTCAATTCCTTCGCTATGCAAATTTAACCATCCTTGAAGGATATGGCCTGACTGAGACAGTTGCACCTTGTTGCCTCAACCCATTGGCAAAACAAGTTCCAGGATCAGTTGGAAGACCTATTGGGGATGCACAATTTTCTTTTGGTAGTGATGGGGAAATTCTCATCAAATCTCAGGCACTTTTTAAGGAATATTATAAGAACCCAGAAGCCACTCAAGAAGCGCTGAAAGATGGATGGTTCCATACAGGTGATATTGGTGAATTTACGGCAGAAGGGTATTTAAAAATTACGGATCGCAAAAAAGATATCATCAAAACGAGTGGTGGGAAGATCGTCGCACCCCAAAAAATTGAAAATATGGCCAAGGCACAGCCACACATCTCTCATCTTGTTGTTGTTGGGGATCAAAAGAAGTTCCTTACAGCACTGGTTGGAATCGAAAAAGAGCGCTTCCTAAACATCCTTGATGACCTAGGCCTGTCCAGCGACTGCACCCTGGAGGATCTTGCTGAAAACGACAAAGTGAAGGAAATCATTGAAAAAGAGATAGAGGCGATCAATCAAAACTTGGCGCAGTTTGAAACTATTAAAAAGTTTCGCATTTTGCCCGAGGAATTCACTGTGGAAAACTACCTGACACCTTCTTTGAAAATTAAGCGAAAAGTTGTGTCAGCGCATTATTCCGTTGTAATTGAAGCGATGTATCAATAGTCCCCTTTGACAAAAGGGACCGTCTCCTCTAAAAATAAAGATTCTATTTATCCCCTTACGAGGTATCTATGGCACGAGTCACGGTCGAAGATTGTTTAGAACATGTTGAAAATCGTTACGAGTTAGTTCATTTGACTGCTAAGCGTGTAAAGCAACTTCGTGAAGGTGACGTTTCTACGGTTAGAAGCAAGAACAAAGAAGTTGTTACTGCTCTTCGTGAAATAGCAGCTGGAAACGTTAAGCACACTCTTAGAAGTGAGTATGATTCTGACGAATTCTAATTTCTAGTTTTTTTCAAATGCTATTTGCACACGTTCGGATTTTCCATAATTCAAAATGAAGTTTGTACTAATAACCTTTGTCGCTCTTTTAGGAAGTTATCTCACTGCCCTGAATAGTGGGTTTCTAGGGGACGATACAATCCGAATTATTGGAAATGTAGAGTTAAATTCTCTTTCTACTGCCCTTAAAGGTAGCCTCGGCGATCGTCCCCTGCTCATGTTTCTTATGTGGATCGAGTGGAATTTGTTTGAAAACAATCCTATTTACTTCAGAATTGTAAACCTTGCCCTGCAATCCCTGGCTGCGCATCAACTGTATTTACTCATACTTGAACTTCAGGATGGAGGAGCTTTTAAAAAAAATAAGCGGCTAGCTTTTTCGGCAGCTCTTATTTTTGCCCTTCATCCCATTCACAGCCAGAGCATCACTATAATAATTCAATGCTCAGTGATTATAGCCGGGATATTCGGTTTTTTTTCGATGAGATACTTTTTCCGTTATCTGAGCGACCCTAAAGTCCACCATCTCTCATTTTCAGTTATCGCATTGGCTTTAGGTTTTCTGGTTAAACCAATAGTTGCATTTATTCCAATTTTTTACTTGGTTAGTTCACTCATGATTAAGGGACCTGGAATCAAAGGCAAGCAGTACTTAATTCCATATTTTTGCACCCTACTCATACCCATTTTATTATTTATTTCTAACGTTCAAAATCTGCAAGTTCAGCCTATTTCACCACTCGCTTATTTTTTAGTACAGACAGAAGTAATATTTACCTATGCGAGACTCATAATCTTTCCATCGGGATTAAAATACCTTTATGATTTTCACCTGCCTCAAAATCTAATATTAAACATTGGATGGCTTTACCTTGCATTTCACATATCCATTTTCCTTATATTAAAAAAGATGATCAAGGATAAAGCTGTTTTTTTATGGATTATAGGAATTTATCTTTGCTTTCTTCCTGAATCAAGCTTCTTCCCAATTGACTATCTAGCCTTTGAACACAGAACCTACTTTGCTGTTGGATTTTTCATTATTTCAATGAGCCTTTTAGTAGAAAGATTACAATTCAGAAAAAATATTTTTTACTCAGTTGTTGCAATTGTAATAGCCCTATTTATTGGCCTGAACCAAATTAGAAATCTTCAAATAAAATCTTCCAATAGATGGAAGATTCATACGCTAGAAAATTCAGAATCTTTTCACCACTACAATTTCAACTTTGCTTATCAGTTAATGGATCAGGGAAAATGGGAGAGCATTGGGCACATTATTAAAAAATACAACCGTTTATATCCTCAAATAATAAGGTATAAAATTTTAGAGAGCATGTATTCTTATTATGCAAGTAATAAGAAGAACAAACATGAACTTGAAAAAATTGCAGAATATTTAAACTTGAATTTTGAAAATACAGAATCACGTAGGCGAAGTGAAGTTATTCGTTTTCTTGTGAAAGAAATTATGGCTAAAAACCCAAGCCTTGAAGACATGATTCTTTTTGAAAAAATTCTTGCGAAGCAAATTCTTATCTTTCGCTCTAACCAATTAGAATTCGGAAAATGGCTCAATTACTATGAAATCCTTGCATCTACTTTATTAGGACCTAATTTTGAAAAAAATTACGCTTTTCTTGACCGAGAAAACTATCTTAAAACTAAGGCTATAATGCAATTTTACTTTAACAAAAAATACCCTCGGCTTGGTAATGAAATCACGAAGGAATTAAATAAATCCCCTGATTCGTATATATTGAAAAGGATCGATAAAATGATAAACTCCAAGATTTGAATTATTTGGTAGGGCCATATCACATGAACCTACCAAATAATTATTTTTTTTTCAGAGCAATACTTAGAACTTCATCAAAATGCTTCACAGGATAAAACTTCATGCCTTTACGGTGACGTTCAGGAACTTCCTTCAAATCTTTTTCATTTTGCCATGGAAGAATAATCGTTTTAATCCCTGCTCTTTTTGCAGCAAGAACTTTTTCTTT
>JBILYY010000267.1:0-3042 GCA_044377495.1 Bacteriovoracaceae bacterium
GCGACTGTTCCTATTGCGCTTGATGAATATATTCGGTCTGGAAAAATTAAACGTGGCGATAATCTTCTGTTAGCGGCTTTTGGTGCAGGCCTAACTGCCGGAGCTGTTTTCCTTAAATACTAGGAGAATCAAATGAAAGTTACAGTCGTATTTCCCGGTCAAGGAACGCAATACGTAGGTATGGGTACTGTGTTTTCAGGTCATGCTCATTTTGCAAGCGCCAATTCAGCGACAGGATATAATCTAGAAAAATTAATGTTGGAAGGCCCAGCTGAAGATCTCAAATTAACTGAAAACACCCAACCTGCCATTGTGACTCATTCATTGATTATGTTTGAAAGATTGAAATCAATTCTTGATCATAAAAATATTAAAATTGAACGGGTACTTGGACACTCAGTTGGTGAATACGCCGCCTTGGCAGCAGCAGGTGTTGTAGAGTTTTCTGATGCCGTAAAAGCTGTTCATTATCGTGGTAAATACATGCAGGAATCAGTTCCACAAGGGAAAGGGACCATGTATGCGATTCTTAAACAAAGTGAAGCAACGATTAGAGATGCTTGTGAAGCTGCCTCAAATTCTGAAGAGTCAGTATCCCCTGCCAACTTCAATGAACCAAATCAGATAGTCATCTCGGGTGACAAAGTTGCATGCGAGACTGCAATTCGTCTGATGGGTGAGAAAACCAACGACAGAGTTAAAGCGATTGAACTACAAGTTTCAGCGCCCTTTCATTGCGCTTTGATGAAACCGGCCGAAATCAAACTGAAATCAGTCTTGGATAAAATAAATTTTAATTCTCTTAAATTTCCCTATATTGCTAATGTTGATGCTCATGAATATGGCACTGACACAAACCCAGCGTTGATAAAAGAAAACCTACTGAAACAAGTTTGTGGAAGCGTGCTATGGACTCAAAGCATTCAGAAGCTTTCAGATGAGACGATAATTATAGAATGTGGACCGGGCAAAGTTTTGGCCGGATTAATAAAGAAAATAAACCCTAACTTGAAAGTCATTAGTCTCGATAACGAGACAGGATTTTCTGAAGTAGAGGCCCTATGATCGCAACTTACTCAGATTTAAAAGACAAAGTCATTTTAGTAACCGGTGCTGCAAGAGGTATTGGAAAAGAAATCAGCCTGGCCTTAGCTTCTCAAGGTGCGCATGTGGTTTTCAATTACCGAGGCGATGAAACTAAAGCCGCTGCCTTAAAAGAAGAACTGGTTGCAGCAGGTGGCAAAGCAACGGGCCTAAAGTTCGATGTTACTGATTATGAGGCCATGACTAAAGCACTTGATGAATTTACTAAAACAGTGGCCCCAATTTCTGGACTCGTAAACAATGCCGGAATTTCAAAAGATACATTGCTTCTACGTTTAAAGCCGGATGAAATAAATTCGATCATTGATACAAATTTGAAAGGCTGCATGCTGGTCACCCAGGCGCTTTCACGCAATTTCCTAAGAGCTGAAAAAGTTTCTATCGTTAATATGGGTTCAATTGTGGGTCTCATGGGCAACCCATCTCAAGCTGCCTATGCTGCTTCGAAAGCTGGGATCATTGGATTCTCAAAATCAGTTGCTAAAGAGCTGGCTTCAAGAAACGTACGGTGTAACGTGATTTGTCCGGGATTTATTGAAACAGAAATGACCGCGGCTTTAAATGAAAAAGCCAAAGAAGAATATTCTAAATCAATTCCTCTCACTCGCTTCGGAACCACTGATGAAGTTGCGTCACTGACTTGTTTCTTATTAAGTCAGGCCTCATCTTATATTACAGGCGAAGTTATCAAGATTGACGGCGGTCTCTATATTTAATTGAGGAATTATGAAAATATTTTTAGCCTTGGCCATGCTTGTTTCCATGCTAGCTGAGGCGAAAAATACGATTGACCTGCGCACTATAGCAGAAAAAATGTCCTGGAAACAAACTGGCCGGGCCGATGAAACGGCAAGACTATGTCGTAACTTTCAAAAAAAATTTCCATCCCAAGTTGCCTGTCGCATTTTAGGTAAGACTCCAGAAAATAGAGATTTGTTTTATCTCGTTGTCGGCAATCCAAAAGATCCTGTCGTTTGGGTCCAGGCCGGAATTCATGCTGGAGAAATTGATGGAAAAGATGCAGTGTTTTTACTTCTATCTGAGATATTAGAGAAAAAATTAAAACCAGATCCACTTAAAGGACTTTGTCTGGTCTTTCTTCCTATCATGAATCTTGATGGCCACGAAAGATTTGGAAAGTGGAACCGCCCTAATCAAATTGGCCCAGAAGAAATGGGTTGGCGAACAACTTCTCAAAATTTGAATTTAAACCGCGATTTTATGAAATTGGATGCTCCAGAGATGAGAGACATTCTCACACTCTGGCATAAGATGGACCCAATCCTTAGCTTAGATCTACATGTGACTGACGGCGCTCAGTTTCGCCCAGAAGTAGGACTGATTGTTTTACCGAACGATTACCATGGATCAAGTTCTCTTCATAAATTTGGTAAGACCTTTGAAACTGAGTTGATAGAGAAGATGAATAACAAAAATCATCTGGCACTACCCTTTTATCCCAGTTTTGAAAATGATGAGGATCCGCTTTCTGGTTTTTCCCGCTACGTCGCGACTGCAAGATTCTCCCAAGGTTACTGGTATAACAATAATCGCCTAGGCATGTTGGTTGAAACACATTCTTGGAAGGATTATGCGAACAGAGTCAAAACACACCACGATACAGTGCTTGCCTCTTTAGAGCTTGCTCAATTAAATGGTAAGTTTTGGAAAAAAGCCGCGAATGAATTAGACAACCAGAGACTTGCTGGAATGAATATTGACCTCGAGTATAAACATACGGAAAAATCTCGTTTGCTTGATTTTCCAGGTTATGAATTCATTAAAAAGAAATCCTTGGTATCAGGAGGAGAAGTTCTTAAATACAATCCTTTGGTTCCCAAAATTTGGAAAGTCCCTTTTTACGAAGAACTAATTCCAACATTAACCGTAGAGGCTCCTCTCGATGGTTATTTTATCCAGCCTTCAGATTTTTCATGG
>JBILYY010000141.1:0-8858 GCA_044377495.1 Bacteriovoracaceae bacterium
AGTGGTGCTAAGTCATAGACTTGCATAAGTTGCTCAAGATTTTGTCTGGTAATAGCAGTCCATTTATTTGGACTAACTTCCGTTATCCGAATCACGGCCCCAGGAATTATTGGAGCAGTAGGCTTTGTAGCGCAACTACATAAGACTAGAAGCAGTATAAAAGTCCGAATCATCATGAATCTATGGTCTGGTAAATTGGAAAAATACACAATCTTATTCAATGTCTGAACGGAACGGTCAGGATTGTTGCACTAGATGCGTTTATCCATAAATATTTGTACACTTTATATCATCCTATTACGCTTGGAGCGATTATGAAAATGTATCTGCTATCGGTATTGGCCATTTTATCTTCCTGTTCACAATTCTCAAAAAAGAGTGCGCCTAAATCCGAACCTGTTAAAATTTCTGAAACAGATATTGAGGAATGTACCAATTATCAAAAAACGGTTCTTGATCGGGCATATACTGAAATGAAAGGGGTAAAAAACCCTGAAATTGTTTTTACTAAAGATGAAAAATTGGCCCGTGAGGTCTTGGGCAAGTTTGATATAAGCCGCGGTCTAACTAAACCGAAGTCTCAATTAGTCACAAATATTGTCAATCAATGCGATCCCGAGTCGATAAAAGAATTTGATAAGCAATATAAAATTTTAGGAACGTGCACATTGATGTTTTCGGAATTGAACTATTTTCAATCTTTAGCTGTGGCCCTCAAGAAGTATCCTTGGCCTGTGGATCTGAAGCTTGAAGGCAAAAAGGTCGCAGTGGACTACGTTAAGTATTTTTCAGAAGGAAGTTTTCCACTACTAAATAGACTTGTGGCACTAAGTGTCTTGGATGAACTTAGCGTAAATCAAATTGTTAACAAAGATTTGCATAATGAAATAAAAATTGTGATGCAGGAATCAAGAGTTTATGTTGATGGTCTTCGTGAAAAGTTAAATAAAGATCCTGGACTTAGTTGTGAAAGCCTTAGAATTATCCGCGACGAGTTAGGATATTCTGATATTGTTGCCAAAAAAATGGTTGGTTTTTTAGAACGGATCTAACGCGTTTCATTTTCGCATCGTGATTGTTCATAGACGATAATTTCTTATATCTATCATGGGTTCCTTTTAACCAGGGGCCCATGTATGAAATCCTTCCTTATTTTTCTCTTCTTCGTAAAATTAGCACACGCGACACCTGAGATGACATTCAGTACACGTCTTTCAAGTGGGCTTAGTATTGCCGGTAATAAATGTAAAGGTAATGAGATTACTCAAGCTGAACTTAACCATCATTTAGGCGATTACCTCTGCACTCGCAATGAGTGGTTAATTTCTGTTGATTACATAAATCGCTGTTCTGAAGTGAAGGGATGGTGCACAGAAATAGAGATGTTGCCCATTACTGGGAAGTTGAAAAGATACCTCTCAATAAAGTCAGATTTATATACTTTCTACAATATCATACCAACGGTCCCCGTAAGCCCCGAAACAAGATGGATTCTAAGGAGACATTGGGTTCGTGTCTCAATTGATGGCGAAACAACGGTTGTTAAAAAATACTAAAGGTTAAAAATGAAAATATTCGTTCTTGTAATACTTTTTATATCGTTGAAGGCAAATGCCCAGGAAGCCCAATATGAACTGAAAGGAACGCTGGCCATGAATACCAAAGCATATAAGAAAGTGGATTTTACTTTGAAGTGGAGTGAAGTCGATGGAAAAGCTATTGGTACTTACAGTGACAATGCCTATACAAAATCGGCACCAGCGAAAGGGATTTCTGGAGAGTTAGGTCGAATTTTTGTTGTGACATTCCCAGAAGAAATTAGAGGTGTGCGAACCATAACCTTGCTTGGATCAGACTTAAAAGGTGGTGAAGGCTCATTACTTGTGCCTATTAGTATAGTCTTGCGTGATGATACGGGTAAGCCTGTTCGTACCGCAGTGATTGAGGCCAATCTGACTGGCAAAACTGATACAAGGCTAGCTCAAAAACAAGAAGAGAGTAGGTGTCAGGAAGGATTTGGTGCCCTTGCAGGTTATTGTGGAATGTATAAAGGAATGATAACTGAAGAAATCGATAGCATTAACAAATGTAATCTTCATACTTTCACAAACATCCGTTTGGTTTTGGATGAAAATTTTGAAATCGGTTTGGCCTTTGAGGAATTGAGTGCAATTGTTAATCCCCCAATACATCGCATCGGGCGGAATTTTACGGATCCAGATTCGACACGCATAGATGTTAGTAGTCGAAGTTGTCGTCCTCTACATGGGACGACTTTTAAAATAGATAGTTGTAAGAGGCTCAACCTTGCAGGACAATTTAGCCTCGCACGTGGTGTGAAACACTTCAAAGGCAATTATTCTATTGTGGATGAAAAAACGAATGAAATGTGCAGATATCATCTTTCCATGGATCAAACGATGTGAGAGATTGGTTGAATGGATCGATTTCAATGTCTTTATTATTTTTCATCAGATGATCTTTGTGTGATTGAGACTAAGAGGCTTGATCTTCCATCACAGGCATCGATGTCAGATATATATAAATGGTTAATTTATTTCAAGTCGACTAGAAATCTTAAAACACTAAGTTTTAGAAATATGATCAAAGAGGACACTTGCGAGTTTCGCTCTTTTGCAGAAGCCGAATTAAAATTTGATTTAGTTGCTGCCGAACTCGTCTTCCAGGGGAAAGTATTTCATTTATTAAAAGAGAACCCTGATCTTATTTCACAAGAAATAAAAATGGATATCTTGAATTATTTATTTGGTCTTGTTTGATATCATTAATAATTGAGAAGCCAGTTCCTTTACTGCCATCCTTTCGGCCGTATAGAATCCTCCAGCATCCTCACACTTAATTTTTTTCTTTTGAAGCTTTCTAATCCTCTTTCTTAATTCTTTCTGGGCATCATTGCTGTTACTTCTAAAGGCGATCATTTCAGCATAAAGCGTTTGTTCTACATAACCTCGCTGAGCTAATCGCATTAATAGATCATTAGCAAATTCTAGGTCCACCAAGGATGACTCGCATTGTGCTACATATTCAATATATTTTAAAGTTATCCCTTGGGCCTTCTTTATTGTGGTTTGTGACCAACCGTACTGGTTCATTCCATAAATTAAACCCCGAAAAAACTTGAATGCAGAAAAGCTACTATCACAGGAGACATACTTTGAGTCACGATCAGTAACACAGGCCCTAATAATGGCTTCATGTTCTTGTTGGTTTTCTTTCATTGTAATTTTAGAAAGATCAAAGTTTTCGATGAAAAAGAGTGCGCTCTTTTCATCTCTCACAAAAAAATAAAGTTCGTCACCGAGTTCAGCAACGTCAACTGTTTGTATTGGTTTCTCAATAATTTTAGAACGATGTTGATTGCATGCCTTGTGCTTTGCCGAGTTGATCTGGTTAAGATTTAAATACTCATCAGGTGAAACCTTTGTTCCTTTTTTAGTGGAACAACTCACAAATGCAACCGAGAGGACGAGTATTATCATTATTTTCATTTCAAAACAGTAACTTAAATTTCTTTAAAATGGTATATCTTCCCTACAATAAGCCATTTGCCTTCAATCTTAAGAAGAGATAAGTAATCGGTGAATTCAAAGTTTGGGAAGGTTATTACTAATTTTGCTGATGCAGCATATTCAGTGGCATCTATAGATTCAATTCTTAAGACCCCTTTTCTTATATCTCCACGCAAATGGCGATCCTCCAAATTTTTAAGCCAATCTTTCATTTCTGTAATATCTAATTTTTCTTTGTCTATACTAAGTAGACGAGTTTCGGCATGGAACACTTTCTGTATTAATTTTGTATCGGCTTGCTGATAGCCCGTGAAATAATCTTGAATGATATCTTCAATCATAAATGTTCCTTTTGCCCATAATTGGGTTGTTAATATTACAAAAATAAACAAAAATTTAAACATAACAGTTACTCCCGAGTTGTGTTATTCCCCATTGCTTGGGGTCTTTTAAAATGGCCCGTCCTACGGCGGCCAATGCTATTTTATTTTTAGAAATCACATCATCAATGTATTCGCCAGTTTCAATGCCGCCCACACCGATGACAGGAATTTGAATATTTGCCTGAACGATACTTGCTTCTTCCACGAGGTAACCTTCTCCTCTTCTTAGGCGCGGTCGCCTCCATCCACCTATTCCAGATGAAATATTGAGGATATCGACACCTGCGTCCTGAAGTTTTTTTGCAATGAAGATGGAGTCATGTGTTGTTAGTCCACCGTCGATAAAATCCTGTCCAGGCATACGGACAGATATAAGGAGGTCCGGATAGTTAAAACGAATTTCACCTACTATTTCAAGCAGGAGACGGGCGTTATTCATTATACTTCCACCGTAAGAATCTGTTCTTTTGTTGGTAATGGGTGAGAGCCATTGATTTAGACCATACCCATGAGCTGCATGCAGTTCGACTAAGTCAAAATTTGCTTTAACTGCAATTTTGGCAGCGTTCAAGAACCAACTTTTCCAATTTTCAATATCCGTAATTGTCATTTCAGACGGCGCTTCTAAAATCTTATCTTTGACAGGAACAACGATTCCACTTGGTGATTGAAGAACTCCGCCACTGTAGCGACTTTCTGTTTTTCCTCCCGAGTGAGTTAATTGAATAGCAGCAAGAGAACCAGAACCGTGAATGCTCTTTGAGACTTTACTTAGGCCTACAAGCTGCTCAGTTTTACTTATGCCTAATTGATTTTCTTCACTCCTGCCACTTTCATGAACATAACTATATTCAACCATGACAAGCCCGGCCTGAGATTCGGCCAGTCTGCCGTAATGAGAAATTAATTTTTCGGTCACATTCCCCAGAGAGTCGGCAGTCTCAGATGCCATAGGTGGAACTACTACGCGATTAGGGATAACCTTGGTGTTTCGTAGCTTTAAAGGGCTAAATCTACTTAAGGTTTTGTTTTTCATGGCCGGAGTATAGGGTTATTGATTCGTTTGACAAAGAAACAATAAGTGCCTTATTGTTTCGATTATGGAAACATTTGAAATGCGTTATTTCCTTGGAGTGGCCCGTACTCAGAACATACATAAAGCCTCTGAGGAGTTGCATGTATCACCTGGATCTTTGAGTAAGGCCATAGCGCGATTAGAGGAGGAGCTCTCTGTAAACCTTTTTTCCCGAGAAGGAAGAAACATTCGCTTAACCGAGCAAGGACGAGTTCTTCAGCGCCGGGCATCAGAAATTATTCAATTGGAGGAGGCGGCACGATTAGAGCTTTCAGGTGCTAAAGGCACAATTCAAGTTCAGATAGCTGGTGCAGAAA
This sequence comes from Bacteriovoracaceae bacterium, assembly GCA_044377495.1. Classification (GTDB taxonomy): domain Bacteria; phylum Bdellovibrionota; class Bacteriovoracia; order Bacteriovoracales; family Bacteriovoracaceae; genus Peredibacter. The sequence goes on from JBILYY010000141.1 coordinate 5,306, forward strand.
TACTTCTAAGTAATTGGGGCATAAATTTTTGCCAGACCATTAAAAAGAAATTTCCTCTCGCTCAGTTTGAGTTTCAAGCAACCAATGATGAAGCTGCACTTGAACGAGTTCAAAGAGGAGAGGCGCACATTGCCATTGTGACTGGCGATGTACCCACTAATAGTGGCCTTAGTTTCAAAACGCTTGGTGAAACAATGTTCAAGACCTATCTTGGTAAAGGTCACGCTTTATATGCTCAGGTCAAAAATAAGAAATCTGTCCAAGTTGAGGAATTGCTTAAGCACTCTTTTGCAAGCCCAAGCCATCCCTTGCTAGGCAAGGTGGGTCTTAAACAATCATTGGATGGTTGGAGAGATGATTATTTTCCCCGAAAAGTAGAATACCTCACATCGAGCCTAAAAATTTTAGAAGAGCTTGTCGTTAGTGGTAAGGCGATTGCTTATTTACCAGAATATTTTGGAAGTGGGCTGAACCTTGAAGAGATCAAGGTTCTAGGATGTCCCTACACATGTAATCAAAAAATAAAAATAGTTTCTAGAAATCCAAAAGACCTGAGTTGGTTAAATCAGGTCTTCTAATTGATTCTTATAATTTAGAAGATCGGCCACTTTTGTGGTTCGCTTGTTGTTGAGTGCGGAGTTTAAATGGAGTTATGATCAAATGATTTGAATCAATTCCATTCCTATCCAGGAATTCTTTTGCAACAGCAAGATTATTTTTGATGTAGGCTTCTTTCAAGTCGAAACCTTCAGTTTCAAGTCCCGCTGTATATTTTCTCATCCCTGATCTGATTGTGATGTCACCAATGTATATGGGTTCCGTTCCTTTTTGTAATGGTGTTCCAAATAACGGTGTATGAGTCTTGTCATTACGGATAATGGCTTCTCCATCAACTCCACTCAGTTTGAAGCGAATAGAGTTCACACCAAAATATTCAGAATTACTTGGGATTGAAATCCAAAAGAAGTTCGACTTTGGTTCCAGTTTTGGAAATTTATTATCAAAACCCGCCAAAATGTTATTTTGAGGAACGCTAGATAACGTATAAGTAAGTTGCAGCTCAGATGGAATTGATTCAGGGTTAAGATCGATGATCTTTCCATAAACGATTCTGGTGGACTCAGTTGCATCTTGTTTTGTGAGTTTGGAAGTTGATGAAGAGCATCCGGCCAGGAAAGCGAGTAAAGCAATAACTGAAACTATCGATATGAATTTCATGTGTCCCACCTTTTAACGTTATAGGGGCACATCATATTAAATTGAGGCCGCCATTTTCAAGTTATTAGATTAAATGTCAGGCAATTTTAGGTTGGCGCAGTATGGCACATGTTAATATCAGGAAAAAATGGTGCGAGGTACAGGATTTGAACCTGTGACAGCTTGGATGTCGACCAAGAACTCTACCACTGAGCTAACCTCGCAATGCTGATCATGTTAAAAAGAAATCTATACAATGTCATCATCCTTTATCGTTATTCGCCATGACTTTGAGCAAAAAAAAGACTAAATTTTTTCTCTATGACCTTGCGATTATCCCGAAGATTTGGCCCCTGGGTGGGGAACCATGCACTTGAATTTAAATGGTACTATTTGGGAGCCTTCTCCTGCCTATATATTCTACAAAATTTGCAAGCAGAACTGCCTGACCGCATTCGGAAATTGACCCTCATTATGACAGACGGCAATTTGGCCCAGGGTTCGGTATGGGTTTTTGTTGGTCTTGCTGCTGGGATTTTAATTTTTCGTACATTTTCACGCTTACTTTTTTTTTACCCGGCCCGGGTTCAGCAAAAAACACTACGAATGGAATTACTCGATCTTTTAGAGAAAGTTCCACCTGACAGGTACCACGATAAAAGTCAGGGGCAGCTATTTCAGGTACTCTTTGATGATATTAATAATCTTCGGGGCTTCATTGGTTTCGGTTTATTACAGATCGGGAATTTATTAATCGCTGCATGGGTATTAATTCCAAAACTTAACCAAACAGATGGATATTTGTGGCCCGCCTTCATTCCTCTTTTTTCCAGTGTTCTTCTTTTTTCAATCACGACCATGATCAATCAAAAAATCTTCAAGAGGATGATGGATAAAAAAGGCGAAGTTCAGCAGTACATAATTGAAGCTTATGAGGCGAAGCAAACAATTAAAAATTTTCATCGAGAAGACAACTTTATACAAGGTTTTGTTAAAGTTTCCGGCGAAGAACTTGCTTTGTTTTATAAATCTGCTGTGGGTTTTGCTTTCACTGGACCATATGTGAAGCTTGGTCTCGGGGCATCTCTGCTCTGGGGAGGTATATTGATCAAGGCGAAAGGTGGCGGTCCTTCAGATTTAGTTTTCTTTTCAGGATTTCTCTATTTGTTTTTAGAACCTGTTATGTTTTTGTCTTGGGTCGCCGTTGTTGTCTCGCAGGGGTTTGCGGCATGGAAAAGAGTTAAAGAACTTTATTTCCTCTTAGATAAACCTTCAGAGAGCGAAAAAGAAATAATCCTTTCAGAGCCAAATATATCAGATTCTGAAATTCAAATTGAACTTAAATTTTGGGATAAAGTTTTACACGCTCGGATACCGACGCATACATGGACAGTATTGGTTGGAGAAACGGGAAGTGGGAAAAGTTTTTTACTCACCCGCATAGCCACAACTTTAATTTTAAAAGGTCATAAGATTTCGATGGTTCAGCAGGAACCTTATCTTTTTAACGATACTATCGGTGGAAACATCTTCCTTGGCCGGGAAGTCACCATTTCAGAAGAAAAAGATGCAAAAGAATTACTTGTACTGTTTCAACTAGATAACTTGGCCGACAATCTGGATGAGATCCTGAGCTTGGAAGTCGGAGAGAATGGTAAGCGTCTGTCAGGTGGTCAACTCAAGCGAGTTGCTTTGATTCGCTCGCTAATGTCAGGCTCTGATCTCCTTATTTGGGATGATCCATTTTCTTCCGTTGATATTATTCTGGAGCGTAGAATCGTCCGATTAATTAAAGAAAATCCCAAGTGGAAGCACTTTACTTTTATCATTTCGTCTCACCGCTTAACCACCGTGAGATTGGCAGAGCAAGTGATTTATATAGAGCGAGAAATTGGTATTCGAACCCAAGCTCCGACCATAGAAGCCCTTAAGGAAAAACATGTCAGTGAGTTCTTTAAAGAACAATTTGTGGAGACACCTCTGGCTTAGATCAGAGTTGCCATTAGTTGTTTTCATTTTCTTTAACTTAGTGATCTCTGCAGTCACCGGATACCTTACGCCCAGATTGATCACTGATTTTTATCAGTCGCTTAAAAATGATGCCGCCTTTGATAAACATTTTATGTGGCTGGTTTTATTGTTTGCCGGTGAATATATTAACCGCTTTTTATTTCAACTCAGTTCTCACCGCTACATTCAATTACTATTAGTTGATATTAGAAAACGCAGTTTTTCACTCTGGCTCAAGGCGCCCTTTAAACATAAGACCAATAAAAAGTATGATGAATATCCGCTTGGAGAAGTGTTGGCGAGACTCATGAATGATACTGATGCTGTACGAGAAGTCGTTGGATCA
>JBILYY010000028.1:0-26434 GCA_044377495.1 Bacteriovoracaceae bacterium
GCCGTTGGTTGCAATGGGGCTGCCGGACCTAGCGGTGCTATCATTATTCCCAAAACTCCTAATCCATCTTCTGGTGACTCTCTTGAAATCAGCGGTTCAATAGCCAGAGTCATTAATACTTTAAGTGGTCTTATGATCTCTTCAGCCTACGCTGCCGAAGGTAATTTATTCTTTTATGATGTCACCAACCCTTTGGCGCCAAATGAAATGCATACCGAAACTATTTCTGGAAACAACACGTTTAAAGTGAAAATGAAAAAGTCAGAGGTAGGGTCTAAACTTATAAAAGCAGTATTTGTATCAACTGAAGGCAACGAAAAATCTCGTGAGTTTCTTTTTGATTTGGAAGGGTCCGAATCTTTCGTTGATGCTTCAATGGATGAGAACACATCAATAAGGTCTAAAATTCTCGAAGCTCAGCTCATCGCTGAAAATGTATCAGATTTTAAATCACGCTTTAAAGAAATTAAATCAGATTCTCTCGCTACTGAGCTTGCCATGTTTGGAGATTCTGCCATGCTTTCTAAGCTTTTGTTTGACCCATCACTTTCATCATCAATCGCAGAACTTATTGCAAAAAGAAGAATTGCTGTAAACGAAGGTAATATCGAGGGTAGTTTCGAGCTTCAGAAAAGAATCTTTTCTGTTGCAATTGATAACGGCATTGTCACTGATCAATCGATTCTTAATTGTGGACCGAATAGTGGTACTTTTTTCTTTAAGGACAGAAAGTTTCGTGTTTTTGCTAAACCAATAGAAATGGAACTATTTAAAAAATATAATGGATTAATTGATTTGGGGTTTGTTTCGACACCTGATGAGGCGGCAAAAAAAATTGCAGAATTGGTCTCCCTTCTTTCTGTGGTTAGTAAGAATGTTGAGAAAAATATGTCGGCCAGGATTTTTTTTGAAGAGCTTGATTTGGAACTAAGACCTATAATGTCATGCCGTTTATTTGGTCAGGAGTTAACTGACAGTGAACTTATGGAAATAAACAATCTGTCATCTAAAGAATATGTTAATGCAGATATTTTAAATTCCTTGTCGTACATCGAAGTTGGAAGTATTGATGAGGCGTTGCAAAGACTCTTTGATTTATATGTTCAAACTTCACTTGAATTAGAAGAAAGCACGGCATCCTTGTGGCTTGATCCTTTAATGCTTTCTGATGCTTCAATAAGAGTCAGTTCCCTTTTTGAGAAACGTTTTATTGATTTTTTTAAATATTTTAATCAGACCAAGAGTTCATATAAATATGAAATTGACACAAGCTTTTTTCAATCGGTAGATTTCGCCACAGTTGGGACGCCTGACAATGGATACAAGCAACTTTTGCAGGCGCATGATAAAACGCTTTCTTCCATTAAGGATTTTATTTTGACCCAGGAAGTTGAGTCATACGAAGCTGAAATAATTATGAATGAGCAGAGCTCTTTGTGTAAATACCTTTTACAATTGAAATTAATGGAAATGAGATGGTATTTTAGTAATATTAAATAAATTATTCAAAATAGTATCCAACTCTAGTTGGTGCTATTAATTTTTCTTCTTCATAAATGATTTTACCAATGATGGTCTCCATTAGTCTTTTATCTACAGTTAGTGCATAACCTGACTTTGTTTTCCCGTAGCACATATATTTACCCATTATTCCAATACTGCAATAATCAGATCCTTTAACAAAAGTATTATTCAAAAATGGTTCCGGGAATTCACCTAGGAACTGTATCTTTCCATCCGTGAGGTTGATCAGAATAAAGTCTCCAGTCGAAAGTGTAACAAAGGCTTCGTCTCCTGAGATGTGAGGGGCAAAGAAGTTAAATCCTCTAAGTTCTTTACTCATTTTCATTTTGTCACTTTTTACGTCATAGATAAAAAAATCGGACGGTATATCCCACTTTGGCTTTGTGAGGTCGCCTTCCGTTGCAAAACCCACGACATGATCTTTCCAAAGGGTGATTTCACTTTTGGGATTACGGGTTAATTGTGCCGATTGAGTAACTTTTCCTGTTTTTATTGCAAAACAAATTACACCTTTAAGTTCATAAACTGATGTGGCACAAACTTTATCACCAAGCATTAGTAAATTACTGTCAATATGAAGTTTTTTACCTTCAAAACTTTTTGTAATCCATTTGGTCTTTAGATCAGATGAATTAATGGCCATGATTCCTGCCGGGCCCAGAGGTAGGATGATTAGTCCATTGTCATATAGAGGTGCACGCTCAATATGTCCGTCAACTTCTAGATCTTTTTGTATTTTTTTTGTTTTAAGATTATACACATGCAAGACACTTTTAGTGTCTGTGTGGAGTCCATCTCCCCAGAATAATTTCTCATCTACGATGGTTACTGAACCCAAGGTTTGTTTTTTGCCCTCATAGAGTTTAGTTACAACTTTAAAGGCTTTATCGGCTTCGAAAAGTACTCCAGTTGTGGCCACGAAATAGAATTTGTTCCCAAAACTAACTGGTGCTGAGAATGTGCTTCCAATTTTTGATCTTATATCTTGATTATCCGCCTGTGCGGCTCCATTAATAAGGGTAAATGCGAGAAATAATCTCCAGAACTTTTTCATTAAAATGTCTCCGCTGGTTTATACTTAATTATGCGATTAGCTTCGGCAAAATTCAAACATCTTGATTCGGTTCAGGCATTTCTTGTGCCTGAAACGGTCCCGGCCTTTAGAGTCATTCAGCAATTGGTAGACATTACTTCCTTTGATGGGCCGTATATCCTTAGATCTGCGCTTAAAAATGAAGGGCAAAAGGGTCAACTTCTTAGTGGTAAAAGTCTAAGTATTGGTGACATTGACTCTAGGCAGAAACTTAATGAAGCTTGGGAGAAGATTAGCTCGCAGGTAGATCTAGAGGAAGTTATCCTTCAAGAAGAAATCAAATGGGATAGTCACATTACGCTTACATATGAAAAAGATTTCTTTTTCTCTGAAATAAAAAAACAGAATGGCCTACAGCAATTTATTTATTGGACACCTCTTGCACAAACTTTAAGTTTCGAAGTTCAACTAATTAAAAAATTCCTGAAGCCCCTTGAGTCTTATCTTCTGCAAGAAAAGTGCTGGTTAATGGAAGCTGGTATTTTGAATGGGAAAATTTATTTGTTTCAAATCCATCCAGTAAGTTTGGATCTTCTCTCAACAATATTCTCCTCTGAAATGGTGGGGCAGATCGTTTCCTCGCGAATGAGATTTGCAAAATCTCAGGGCCTGTGGGGACTTATTAAGACAGAATGGAAAGCGCGAAGCTTTCGTCACAAGATGAAGGATGAATCATTTCATCCTTCGCTCATCTTTTTGAATTGGGAGTTTCTATTCCATTATTTTCGAATCTTTTGCATGTTAAATCAACTTGGTCCTGACGCTCAAAGTTTTGCAAAATTTTTAGCTATGAGTTTTGAAAAAAATTGGATGTCTTCACTTGTCAAAAAACATTTAGAGCTTGCGAATTTTTTTAGAAAAAATGAAGCCTTTGATCCCATGAACCTAGGATTTGAGTCCAATGGATTAATTTTTATTGGAAAGGGGACGCTAGAGGGGACAGTAGGTGATGAGATACATACATGCGACGAGATTTCTCTCGCTCTCATTTACCAGAAAAGTGCGCGGCCAAGGGTTATTCTGACCAAAGAGGTCGGGCTATTGTCTCACCCTGTTCTTGCAAGTGTCGAGAATGGTGTTTATCTCGTTTTAGGCATGAGCGAGCTTCCCAATAAGGGGGCAAGAATTCACCTGGATTTTGATCAAAAAGTTATCAGGATAGAATAATCTTAGCAGGAGGTTTCTATGGTATTTCCATCTCTTATGTTTAATGTTGAACCTGGTACTATTTCGCAGTTTTCTGCAATTGCTGTAATTGGATTTTCATTTATTTTACATCGAATTAAAAAAGTTGTTATTTATGCCACACTCCTAATGGCCGGAATCTTTTTCTATCAATCACAGGCCCACGCTTATGCCGCTTTCCCAACTCAGCAGTACAACAACTATGGCCCCTATCAAAACTACACTCAAAACAATTTAAACTACTATGGACGTCCTTGGGGGTATGCACCACCAGCGTATTTCTATCCACAGCTTCAGTACCATACTCTTTGGGGCCCACAGCAGCCTTATTACTTTAATCCTCATCAGCAATCGCCATATGCCCCAAACTATAACTGCCCATTCTGTGGAACAGGTCAGCCGCCTCAGTTTCCATATCCTGTCACGCACCCTGGTGGCGGAGCTTCGTGAATTTTATTATTCCGTGGTGTGGAGTAGGGTTGGTGTATTTTTTAAATCAAACCTTTCCCACCAGTTTCAATACGCTTTTCCTTATTAATATTTGGCTTTTTTCTTTGCCTCATACATTCTCAACATTTACTCGCGCTGACCGCAGATCGGTAAAACAAGTTGCCTTAACATTTTCCCTCCTTGCAATTTTTATGATTGCTATCCTCACGATTTCTAACGTGTCTGGGGTTGTATTTCTTTATTCTATTTATTTTTATTGGCAGCAATTTCATTATGGAAAACAAAATTTGGGTTTATCTCGTTGGAAAACGGATGAAGCTCAAATTAACATTGATAAAGGTTTTTATTTATCGATTGTAGCTCTGAGCTTAATTGGGCTTTTAGGTAATGGACCTCAAGCCTTTTTTGGATACGTTCTCTATTTTCCAATGACACTTATCGTTTCCAAGCTAACCATTTTCTCTATAATGCTAGGGCTTACGGCCACCTATATTTTCTTTCGCCCTAAACAAGTGGTCCATGCTCTAGAGCACACTTTTATCTTCAGTTTGGCCTACTTGTATTGCGAGCATTTTGCTCTGGGATGGCTTTTATTAAACGTCTTTCATAATCTTCAGTATCTAAATTTTATGAAAAGTTATGAGGCCAAGTTCTCTTTCCTCTTGGTACCAGTGCTACTTACATCCATGCTATTTATACTTCAGTTTCAAGTCATAAAAGGCTTAATCATTTTCTCACTACCCTTAAGCTTAAGCCTTATGATTGCCTTGAATTTTACACATTACACCCTGGATGGCCTGATCTGGAAGAGAAGTAAACAGATCAAGTAAACAACTTACACTTTGCTAATTTAATACCGATAAACTTGATAACAATATGGAGGATCTCATGAAAAATTTATTCACACTCGCAGTCCTGACACTTTCGTTTAATGCCATGGCCGTAGACATGGACAAGTACTGCTTACCATTTCTGAATGGAGAACTAGAAACCCAAGAAGCTAAGCCTGAAGTTATGGATGGTTTTGTTGCTACAAAGGCCAAAATGGAAATTGCAGGGAATATGGTTGATACCATCAATATCCTTCCAGCTGAGCTTGATTCAAAGGGTGACACAAAAGTTGTTAAGTTTCCTTGGGGTGAAGAAAGTACAATGAAAATTATGAAGTATAAGAAAAATGGTAAGCAGGTCACAGACTATAAAATGATCATAAGCCGAGACAAAGCAGGGAACCTGATTTCAGTATCTAAAAAACCAATATTACTTCAGGACTTTAAATTGCACGCCAACACTATATATTTCAAGCCACAAAAAGATACATGTATTCCTGAGAAATATATTGGGCACAATAAGCTTAAATTCAATGTTGATCTCTGTCGTGAAATTGATCGTTTCTTTGCAGAAGATCCTACTGCTAAGGATTGCCTTGTTGCACGTCACGATCAAAAGCTTGCAGCACTAGTTAAAGAATTCTCTAAAGGACTTGGCGAGAAAATCGTTTTAGGTTTTGAGAAGAAAACGGAAGACATGTCGACACTTTATGCAGCTAAACATCGTGTTAATTGTTCTGAGGCTGGGGTTGATGGAATCCTAGGGGATAAAGCACTTTGGGATGGCTATGTTGGTAAGCGTGGAGAGGAAAAACTGAAATCTGCTATTGGCCAAGAAGAATAAATTATCAGAGAAGGCTACCGAGAGGTGGCCTTCTTTTTTTCTTTCTCTAGTCTTTTTGTGAAGTCCTCATCTAAATCCATATAAAAATCTTCTTCAATGTTTTTATTATCAAGCTTAAAAGTTTTAAATTGATTCTTTTCAACAAAACGTCTCAAACGGGCACCAATTGGACCACCTCGGCTATTGATGTATGATTCCTGCTTTTCATCTACAAAACGGCCCATAATCTGGCTACCCACTGTTTCGAGAGTTCCAACAACCTTACTTTTGAATGCACCTTCAGCGTAGCCATAGAGCATGATTCCGAAGAGGTGATACCAAGAACCAAATTTATCTGTGTGGTAATGAAAATTTGTAATGTCTTTGAGTTTTGTCAAAATCGCGCGTTTTGATCTTTGAGGCGTGAGCCAGAATCGTGAGAGCAGATTTTCAATAGTAAGGAGAGCTAAGTATACATCTCCTTTATTGATTTTGTATGACGCCCTAAACATTGCCTCAAGATTAATCGAATGTTCAGGACGAGTAAGAATATAATCTTTAAGTTCTTCTTCTGTGCCAGTAACCATATAATTGGACGTTCCCCCGCGGCTCAAAGCAATGAGTAGCTTGGAGATTCGGCTAAAAATCACAAATTTCTTATGTAATTCTTTTTTTATTTCAGGACTCCATTCATGAATTGTGCCTATCTGTGGCTCGATCTGATTTAATTGATATTCCTCACTTATAACTTGCTTCATCATAAGTGCCATGTTTTTCACTTTAAAAGGGGCCTTGTGGCCTTCTAGTTCAATTGCTAATTGTCCTTGATTGACAGTGATGTAATCCGGGACAATTACATTTTTAGTTTCTTCCTTGGGTCTGTATTGAGGATACTTAAGTATGAGTTCATCAACCTTTTCTTTTCTCTTTGCCAGAACTTCAGCTTGCTTGCCACGGATATTGCCCAAAATAAACGCAGGGATTTGTTTTGCAGACCATAGGAGTAGAATATCGCCTTGCGGATCATTTAGAAGATATGCTGGTTGCTGATAAATATAGCCTAAGTATTTATTTTCTTCTAAATCCAAGTCCTGTGCTCTTGAGCTTAGACTTAATGTAAATAGGATTAGGAGAAGGAAGGATTTCATTATAGGGCCTCTTCCAGTTCAGGGTCTAGATCTTCAGCTTCTAATTCTGTTGGAATATCACCTTCAACAGCGGCCGGAGAAGAGATTGCTTCATTTTTAAGCCAATATTTTTTAGGTGTATTCTTGCGACAAAATTTCAATCCATGACCTCCACCATATTTTCCAGCATCAACACCTGGCCCAAAGCCCTGTCGTTTTGCCGTCTCTAAAATGACCTTAACACCTTTCTTGCCTTGTTTACTGGCGAGCTCTCCAATGAGCTTGTGTACCTTATAGCCAACTTTATTTCCCAAAGCTAATAGGCGTGCCATTACTCCTGAATATCCATGAAGACGAACTTCACATGCTAGCAATGCAGAGGTTGCATAATGATAGAGTCCAGGGTTTTGTTTCATTACCTTATTTGGAAAGATGTCTTTTTCATACTTCTTTGTGACATAGTCTCTGTGGTCGTGAAATTTCCAAAAGTAAGTTTCAAGTAAGAGTGCCTTCGAAGTGTCATATCCATATTGAACATCTAATGAAGGCATGTTGCGGGTTGAATAGGCCAAAACCAATAATATTTCCCTTGGAAGATATCCAGCTTCAAGTGCCTTGTTTTCAAAAGCAGTAAAATATCTTTCTACCTGTTCATTTTTGTCTCTTTTGGCTATCCATTCGACCTGAGAATCATAAACTGTTTTCAAAAGCCCTGCCAGCTTGTCATAAGGAAGCTTAAGAAGTTCACCGAAAACATGCTGGGTAAAACCGTTTACACTGAATTGAATACGAGGGAATGCTGCTTCAGGAGAACTGATTTGATGATGAAGTTCAATCAGACGGTCTAGTCTTCGTGGTAAGTATTTTTTAATTTTGGTTTCCATCTGATTTAGCTTTTTTACAACGTCACACTCATAACGCTCATTTTGGTAAGCAAGGGCAGAATTTCTGGCCCCTTCTTCAATATTAAGCGCAGTCGTATCAACATAATTATTTCGTAAATTTAAAAGTTGGTTCGTATAGCTAGCATGCAATGGCAAAAGAACTTCCAAAGGAATTGCCGCTGTTTCCACAACCTCTATCGCCTTATCATTTGCCTCCGTCTTTTTAACGGTGGAGCAATAAGTTAGAAGTGGCTGAGTTAGAGTTCTAAAATAGGCAATTGAAGAAAGTTGAATGTCAGTATTAAGAGTTGGATATTTTTCCTGGATATCCTTGAGAATAATCTCTGGGTGTCTTTTATCAGCTCTTATAAGGGCGACCAAATTCTTACCTAGGATGGGTGAGGTTGGTTCTATTAACCTAGAGTCATTTGGAAGATTAAGGTCACCATTTAATGGGGTGATCACATCAAGGCCTTGGGCGAAAGCCCCATTGACGATAAATGAGATAATACTAATGGCGATGAAATATTTCATAAAATACCTGTTGGTTGAAACGAGTTTTAGCTATATCTGCAAATTTGCTACCAATGCATTTGGTACCAAGTCTCCGATATTTCACATCTCAGAGCCGCCATATGATTATCCTTAAGTCAGGGTGTCTAATGTTTCGACACCCTCTATAAAGATGCCTTCTGGCCATTTAGAAAGGTGAATTAATGAATAGAATGTTTTAGCTCTAATTTCGAGGAATAGATTATGTTCAAAGTATTGACTGGGTTTTTATTTTTTCTTGTCTTAGTCATCTCGGCGGATACTCGTGCTGGAGATAATCTTACGTTCACAAAATACAATGTAGCTTCTCAGATTCCAGTTGCTTTTTATAATCTGGGTGGCGGCGATGCAATGGTAAATAAAACATATAAGGATGATGAGAGAAACGTTAGAACTGATAAGTCATATTACACGGCAACTGATAGTTATCAATCTAGCTACAAACTTGGCGACATTGTACAAATTCTTAATCCCATGTCTGGTCGTTTGGGCTCTTTGTTTAAGGATACATCAGTAAATAAAGCGGCCCAAATGGGCATGTTTGATGTGATGATGACAATAGCAACTCCGTTTAAAAATTTTGATTGCGCTAGCAGTTTGTCTTTCAAAAACTATAAGGAAGGAAAAAAAGAAATATTTCTTTATACATTTAGTAGTTTCAATATGGTTTTTACAAGTCTAACTATAAAAGTCGAAGCCGAAGAAGTAGGATTGGCCACAAATATTAAGCTAAGTCAGATCGCGGCCGTTAAAGGTTCCACTATGACTAAACTTGCGAGCTATTGGGCAACTGGACAATTTGAAAAATCAATGAAGACCAATTTGAGGAAATTAAAAAGTGGAGTCGGTGGTTTGTAGTATGTTGTTAACTTTGCAAGTCAACTGACATACTTTTCCAAGAATAAGCTTTGCATTAGTATTAAAGGGAAGTGGAGCATTGTTATCTTTTGCATGCCCACATGGAAGCCCAGCGATAACTGGATAGTCAACACGATCCGCAAATCGCTTGAGAGCACTGGATATTAAATTTTGTCCGTTTTTTTCTAGCCCTTCCGTGAAATCGCCAATCAAGAGTGCCTTTATATCTTTATCCAGAATTTTGGCCTGATGAAGTTGTTCAAGCATGCGGTCTACTGAATACCCCCGCTCAGATACATCTTCAATGAAAACAATTTTTCCCTTAGGCTTAATTTCCCAGCTCGTTCCCAAGGAGGTTTGTATTAATCTTAGGTTTCCCCCTATGACTGTACCCTCCAGAGTTTTCACTTCTTGTGCTGCCTTATTAAGCGGGGTTAGATTTTTAAAGTTTATTTCATTTATTCGCCCAAAAAGAAGATCAACAAGCGATTGATGTTCTTCAGTTAATTCCCAGTCCGGATGAAGCTGACTAATTGTTCTTGCGTGAAGAGTTGGCCAGTTCCATTTCTGATTGAAGTAAATATGAAGGGCAGTAATATCGCTGAAACCAATAAGAAGCTTTGGTGTTTTAGGGGGCGTGAGTTTTTCGAGTAGGGGGATAAGTCTCATGCTGCCATAGCCGCCACGTAGGCACCATATGACTTTAGCATCTGAGTAGAGTGCTTTCTTAAAGTGCTCCCATTGCTGCTCTAACGGGGCAGCAAAGTATAGATCTGTTTGAATCATGTTACTTGGATATTCAGGAACTAACCCAATATTTTTTAACCAAGTAAGTCCGTGATAGATCTTTTCTTCAGTTGATGCTGATGCTGGAGCAACAATTTCGACTATATCGTTTGGGGTAAGTGTTTCCCACGCATTTATTTTTTTATTCATTAAAATCATTTTACTCTCTGGCATCATGATTGCAAAACAATACATAGCAAATCTTTAAAAAAACCAAGGAGGATTATGTGACTATTAAAGACAATCATATAAATCGCTATGGTGAAAGTCATATCAAACCTCCCGACGAAGATGAATATGGCATGGTACGAGATAAAAATATTGAAGCCGTTGATTGGAATCATGATCCTCGATCAGAATCTTCCAGCGAAAAGCATTATGGTAAAGGTCCAAAGGGTTGGTTGCCAGACCATGCGATTAAGAAAAATGCATCCTTGGCGTTATATTTGAATCCATATGTGGATGCCCGCGAGATTGTCGTTAGTGTTGAAAGTGGTTGCGTAATTCTAAAGGGATTCATAAAAAATCGATTTCAAAAAAAGGCTGCAGAACGTTGTGTCGAAACTGTTCCTGGAGTCGTAGATGTATACAATGAATTAATTCTTCAACAAGTGGACATTGGGCCTAGATATAAATTGTAAAACGGTGGCAAAGGAGGCTTTATGTTTTTAAAAAGACGTATTATAAAACGATTTTTGTTACGGAAAACGGCTGAGGCAGTCGAAAGTTCCTCGACAGTTTTGGTTACTGCACTAGCAACTGCCTTAACTTACAAAGTTTTATCTACGATTGCTGAAAAACACTCTATCGCTCAAAAAAGCTAAGGAGTTCTTATGAGTGGAAAGATAGTGCAGACTAAGAAAAGTTTATGGACTACTCTGAAAGCTAAAATTTTGCCACACCAGTCTAAGGCCTACGACCGAGCAGTTCAAAGTCTCAATGGATCTGATTATTATGAATTTTCAGGTGAATCTGAATATTCTCGTGACCGATCTGATCCCTATCAAATGGTAGATTATATGATTGATCGTAATATAAACTTCCGTGGCTTTGGTCCAAAGGGGTTTACGATTTCTGATGATCAGATACGCGAAGAAGTTTGCGAAGTACTTACACGAGATTCATTTATTGATGCAAGTGAGATTGATGTTGATGTGAATAATGGATGTGTCATTTTGAAAGGCCGTGTTGACTCTAGGCAAACTAAAAGTTTGGCCGAGTTAGCTATCGAAGGGTTGAATGGTGTACGAGATGTAATTAATCAGCTTAAATTTGATGATGATTTAAGAGCGCCGCAGTAATAACTTGCGGGGAATATTGGGACAAATGTGAGGGTATTTATAGTGTCTTTGCTGAACTCTTCAATCACAATGATATAAATCACGATGACGAGGGTTTTGTCATGAATATATTAATAACTGGTGCATCAAAAGGCATCGGTCTCGCTTTAACTACTGAAGCACTCCAAAGAGATTATCACGTTTTCGGTGTTGCTCGGCTTCCCGAAGAATCAAGGGAATTGCTACAACTTCAAAAAAAATATAATTCACTTCACATTATTAAACTTGATCTTACAGATACCCAAGCGAGTGAAACACTTTGGCTTAAAATACAAGATTGCTATAGTATAGATATCTTAATTAATAATGCAGGTATTTATGAAAAGGAAACAACAAAGGAAGCTTTTATGAAAAGCTTCGAGGTAAATGCATACGTTCCATTCATGGTTACCGAAACTGTTATACCGAAGTTAAAATTATCAAAAACACCAAAAGTTGTGCACATTACATCTATGATGGGATCTATCTCGGACAATACATCAGGGGATTCTTATGCTTACCGATCATCTAAGAGTGCTTTAAATATGATTCACAAATGCTTAAGTGTTGATCATGATTGGTTAACAAGTATTGCCATTCATCCAGGGTGGGTTCAAACTAGCATGGGTGGTGATGCTGCTCCACTTTCCCCTAAGGCTTCTGCCCTTGGGATTTTGAGAGTGATTGAAGGAACTACCAAATCCGAGTCTGGATGCTTTAAAGACTACCAAGGCAAGCTACTCCCTTGGTAGGATAAAAATAATTATTTATTATCTGAAGAATCATTTGGAACAACATCCAAAATATCGATATTAGTATCGGTTTCGTCTTCCTCGACAGGTATGCTTTGATTGTAGCTATCTCTCTCTCTAATATCATCTTGTTTCACGGGCGTTTCTCTTTGAACTTCTTCTTCACGCTGAGCAGTTTTGCTACATCCAATGGAGAGAAAGAACAAGCTCATCATTGTCGCTAAAATTATACTATATTTCATTTTTATGCTCCTAGATTGAATCATCGTATTGGTAGTCAGTATTCTCACTCGTATCTTGGGGAACATAGTCTTCAGGATTCTCTGATGGGTCCACGTAAGATATGTCTTCGTGGTTTTGGGAATAGAGATCGTACTCAGCATCGTCTTCGCTGGGGGCTCCCTCGAAAGAGTCCTGTGCTGATATATTTATTGCGGCGGTAAGCACTAGAACCGATATAAAAATTTTCATGAGTTACCCTTGTTAGAGTTTGTTTTAGAGATCGTATAAATTTGCAGAAGGTCAATGGAAGAGTCAGTGCAGAATTAAAAACTGGCCTCCCATTTGCTATTTGTAGGCGGGCTTTTTTAAATAGTGCTGAAAGCAAATGGGGCCTTTATCAATATTCAAATGAGTTTACTTTGTTTGTTAATGTTATTTTCCTGTGGAAGTGGTTTTAGTGACGTTGAAGTAAGGCAGGAAGAAGTTGTAGAGGGAAGGTACACGGCAGTATTAAATCCACTAAATAGCACGCTGGGTAGTTTTTCTGGAAGGGTCGATCTTTCCATGAGTGATAATCAATTCTGGGTCCGCATTAATTTGAAAGGACCACAAACCAATGAGATGCATCCACAATTTCTTCACACTAATAGTTCCTGTCCAACGATGAAAGATGATTTAAATCGAGATGGATACCTTGATTTTATCGAAAGTTACAGAGTCACCGGGCCAATCCTCATACCCTTGGATTCAAATTTGAATTCCCAAATGAAAGGATTGCATGAGTTTCCACTAATGAGAAAAAATAGTTCTTACTACTATTATTCCGAGGCTTGTAACGGTGATTATATGCTTTCAGATCTTAAGCGAAAAGATGAATACAAAGAAGACATGATGACGAAACTTCACCCATCTGAAAGACTTAATCTCAAGAAAAGGATTGTTTTGATTTATGGTACTAGCTCTGATCGTTACTTTCCTGACACTGTGAGAACATTTGACGGATATCCTAATCATTCTTCGATTCCTATTGCATGTGGAGAAGTTTCCACATCAGGCCCTGAACACTAGTTTCTTTTCAGAAAGTCCCATCTTCGGGCAAAATTCCTCATTTAAAATCAACGCAATTTGAAATTCTACTAACTTGGCGATGGCCATGTTTTTGCTATAAGCCATCGCGTATTTTATCTTGCGCTGCCATTGTTTTGATTAAGGAGAATAATCATGAAGAATAAAAAGAGATACCATCAACTTGCTTCCCTTATTTTGGGTGTCTACATTATGTCAGTTGTATCAGGATGTAATGAGCATCACGTGAAATCGGGCGGTGGACGAGTTTTAGATCCAATAGAGGAGCTTGGAATTGAAGGTAAGTATGAAGTTAAATTTCTACCCCTAAATACATCTCTTGCTGGAATTTCCAACGCGAAGGCAAAAATACATATTGTAGCAGATCACATAAGTGTCGGACTTGATATGCAAGATTCACCACCAATGACATTGCACTCACAGTTTATTTATACTTCATCAGTATGTCCCTCTGATATTCATGATGTAAATAAAGACGGCTTCATAGACCCACAAGAAGCTGCAAAAGTACTTGGTTCGATACTCATCCCATTAGATAGCGATCTAAGTTCACAAATGGATGGAATCACTCAATTTCCTTCTTCAGATTCGATGGGCAAATATCATTATGCACAAGAAGGTCTTCTTTCGCTTTTGATCGCGGACTTACAATCTCCGGATATGAATCCTAGAGATGAATTAGGTAAACTGAATTCTGGCCAAAAATTAAAACTTGAGGGAAAGGTCCTGGTCATCCAAGGAGTTCCTGAGGATGTCTACGTTCCTGGCTCCGTTAGTTCCATTGGTACGAATTCTGATCGGGCCTCATTACCAATCGCCTGTGGGAAAATTTCCCGGGTACTCTTTGAAGAATCTGAAACTTCCGAGTCCGAGGAAGATATGTAGTGTTTCATTTCTCATAAATGAGTGCATACTAGGTGGGTAAGGAGATTTTATGATTACTCATCTAGCAGATTCAAGAGGTTTTGCCGACCATGGTTGGTTACAAAGTGCACATACATTCAGTTTTGCTGATTATTATAATTCTGAACGCATGCATTTTGGAGCTCTGAGAGTCATTAATGATGATGTTATTGCAGCCGGTAAGGGCTTTGGACGTCATCCACATCGCGATATGGAAATCATCACTATTCCTTTAGAAGGGTCTCTAAAACATGAAGATTCTGAAGGCAATGTTGGGATCATAACCCGTGGTGAAGTTCAGGTTATGTCAGCAGGTACTGGTATTTCTCATTCTGAGTTCAGTGATCCTGCAATCGTAACAAAATTATTACAGATCTGGGTTCTACCAAAAAAACTCAGCGTTAAACCTCGCTATGAACAAAAGCATTTTTCGTTATCAGAAAGAAAAAATCGTTTTCAATTAGTTGTTTCACCAGATGGAAGAGAAGGGTCACTTGCTATCAATCAGGAAGCATTCTTTTCTCTTGCCGAGATAGATGTTGATCAGGGGCTTGTCTACCAACCCAAAATCCTTTCGAACGGTGCCTATCTCTTCGTTATTAGTGGTTCATTTTTAATTAATGGTAATACCTATAATGCAAGAGATGGCATCGGCTTTCTTATTTTCAATGAACTTTCAATCAAGTCCTTAAATGGTCCTGGTGAAATCCTCATTATGGAAATACCAATGCTAATTAATTAGTGTTATGTCCAAGGTGAATCTCGGGCGCGTTTAAAAAAATATTTAAGATGGACCTCGATTGTATTTCTTCGCTTGCTTTCAAAAGATCGCACAACTCAGGTATTTCTTTAGTCATACTTCAGTACCCATGACTTGTCCCCTTGGGCTACCTTTGTAAGAGGGGTAATATGTTTCAATCAAGTCCCATCTTTTCTCTCACAATACTTTTTTTTTACGTGCTAGGTTTCTTGTGTGCTGCCTTGGCAATCTTGAGATCACGCACACCTCAAGGGGCCACAGCATGGGTTGTGGGTCTAGTTACCGTGCCCTTTTTCACAGTACCGCTTTTCATTATTTTTGGACGTAGTAAATTTCTAGGCTATGCCAACCGAAGAAAAATCCAGGATAAGAAAATTAGTAGAAAGCTAAGCGCTATGCAGAATGCCCTGATTGCAGACGAAACGGCGCCGACGGAAATTCACCCCCTAATGAATTCGCTTGTAATGCTTTGTCGCCCAGGATTCACAAGTCATAATAAAGTTGAGGTTTTGATTGATGCAAAAAAAGCCTATGCGGCCATGATCTATGATCTCGAAAATGCGCAAAAATATATTATTTTTCAATTCTATATTTTTCGCCCAGATGCTGTTGGTAAAATGTTTGCTGAAATACTAATGCGAAAGGCAAGACAGGGGATTAAGGTCAATTTTCTTTATGACGAAATTGGAAGCGAAATTCCGGTTCAGTTCATTAAAGATCTAAGATCAGCTGGTATAAATGTTTGTCATTTTAATTCATTGAGAGGGAAGGGGCGATTTCAAGTCAATTTTAGGAATCATCGAAAAATTCTTATTGTAGATGGCCAGTCTGCGTTTATAGGTGGACTTAATATTGGAGATGATTACTTGGGGCATTCACCTAAGCTGGGACCTTGGCGAGATACGCACGTAAGAATTGAGGGACCTTCCGTCATCGCAACTCAAATGATTCATGCCAAAGATTGGCACTGGTCGCAACAAGAAGATATTGTAGCGGATTGGCGGATACAACCGGCACAAGGGGAAGCAAATATTCTAGTTCTGCCTTCAGGACCGGCAGATGAGAAAAAAATATGCCTCCTGGCCCATATTGCGATGGTAAACTCCGCCCAAAAACGTCTATGGATTGCTAATCCCTATTTTATTCCACCGGAAAGTTTATTAGATGCCATTTTGCTGGCAGCTCTGAGAGGAGTTGATGTTCGTTTCATTTTACCATCATACAGTGACACTTGGATTGTCATGCTCGCGAGCGAGGTTTATATTTCACGTTTGCTCGACCATGGGGTAAAGGTTTTTAGATACAAGACCGGTTTTATGCATCAAAAAGTGATATTGGTTGATAATCTCTTTGCAGCTGTTGGATCGGCCAATCTGGATTTCCGATCTATGTTCATCAATTTCGAAATTACGATTATTGGGCAGGAAATAAAATTTGTTCATGATGTCGAAGCCATGTTGCTTGATGATTTTAAACAATGTAAGGAAATTCCTTGGGATGAATACAAAAACATGAGCCTTTTTAAGAAAATATCAACTCGTGCTGCTAATCTTGTGGCCCCTGTGCTTTAACTATCATATTTTATTTCTTATATTTTATTTACTCTTTCTAAGGATTAATTTTGAAGAAGATATTCTTTCTTTTGTGTTTATTAGCACTCAATAGCAGTTTTGCTGCTAACCCAGTGGTCACAATGGAAACATCTCATGGTGCAATTGAAATTGAGTTATTTGAAGACAAGGCACCTAATACAGTTGCCAACTATTTAAAGTACGTGGACGACAAATTTTACGACGGAACAATTTTTCATCGTGTAATTAATGGTTTCATGATTCAGGGCGGTGGCTTTACTCAAAATATGGCAGAGAAAAGTACTCGTGCTCCCATCAAGAATGAAGCCACCAATGGCCTAAGCAATGATGTTGGAACTCTTGCGATGGCACGGACCAATGATCCTCACTCTGCTACGGCTCAATTTTTTATTAATGTAGGGGATAATAGTTCCCTGAATCACACTGGCCAAAACCCAAGTGGCTGGGGATATGCTGTTTTTGGTAAGGTTACTCAGGGCATGCATGTCGTTAACCGTATTAAGATGGTTAAGACAGGGAGTATCAATGGTTATTCGGATGTACCCATGGATGCAGTCATAATTAAAAGCGTTAGACGTAAGGATGCGGCACCAGTGAAGGTAGAAGTTAAGGCTCAAAAGAAAGTTAAAAAGAAGTCGAAAACGAGCACAAAAACACTATAAATAATACATTCTTTCACCCCTATAACGGCTTTAGTCATACCTTTACAGGATATGACTAAACCTTTTTTTTGCCTCTCAATTTTACTCTGGTCACTAAATCTTTTGGCTCTTCCGCCAGAGACGAGCCTCACGTATCAAGGGAATGTTTTTTCCCATTATGTAAGCCAGGCCTTGACGCTTTCGAATTCTAAAATTGAAAAAGTAATTATTTCGATTCATGGTTCAGAACGAAATGCTGGAACTTATTATAAATCGATTGAGGCCATGGCAAATCGTGAAGGTGTTTCCGAAAAAATACTTATTATTTCACCTCATTTCAAAGAGGCGCAGGATACTCTTCTTCCCAAAGAGTTTTATTTTAGTTCGGAAGGGTGGTTAAGTGGCGACGAGGCCCTGAACAACCATTCAGTAAGCTCTTTCGAAGTACTTGATTATATGATTAGTCTTTTAGCGGATAGGAACGTGTTCCCCAATCTAAAAGATATTGTACTTACTGGGCACTCTGCAGGAGGACAGCTCGTTCAGAGATACGCTGCTGGCTCAGATATCGATAGTAAATATTCTTCGATCCATTTTCGGTACATTGTTGCAAACCCAGGCTCTTATCTTTATCTGACGAGTAATCGTCCGGTACGCCCACCAGTTGATTGTAATTTTAATGATTATAAATTTGGTCTTGATCGCTTGAATAATTATATGCAGAGGAATGCTGCTAAAATCAAAACCCAATATACATCAAAGGAAGTGATATATTTTCTGGGTGAACAGGATATTATTTCTGATAATATCGACCAATCATGCCCAGCACAGTACCAGGGTGTTAATAGGCTAGAGAGAGGGCGAAATTACAAGGCCCAGTTAGACAGAGAATTCCCTAAGGTGAAGCATCACCTGTTTTCAGTGCCGGGTGTAGGTCATACTCAGTATGGGATGTATACTTCAGCGCTGGGGCAGATGGTATTATTTCAAAAACTGTAGGACATCTTTAGGATTCAGGATTCGCTGACCTTGGAAAGAATCAAAAGCAGATTCAATGCATGCATGGGCCACTAGTTTTCCACTGACCGGCTTAATGGACTCAAGCCCAGGAATAGTTGGGATCAAACTTAGAATGACTCCACCATTGTGCTCGAAAAGACGTTTTTGCACTCTCGGTCCCTTGAGTAGTCCTGGCCGAATAAAAGTAGCTTTGGGAAATGAGAGCTTCATGACATCTCTTTCAAGATCGCCTTTCATCTTGGTATAAGCGAGCCTTGATTTTGTGTCTGCATTCGGAGCCGAAACCAACACATAATTATTAACGCCGTTGATCTTTGCAGCTTGGGCAACTCTAAGCTGATAATCATAATCAACAACTCTTTGGGCTTCTCTAGTGCCAGATTGCTTAAGCGTCGTTCCTAAAGCTGAAAAGAGAACATCCCCAGTAATTTGATTTCTCCACTCACCGAGACGTTCAAAATCAACAACAAACTCTTCAAGCTTTGGATCTGAAACACCTGTTTTACGACGGACAAAAATTTTGATTTTGGAAATCCTTTCATCACTAAGTGCGTAATTAAGAATCTCGGAACCAACAAGTCCAGTGGCGCCAATTAAAATAGCTGTATGTCTCATATAAAGATTAGAACTGTTAACATTCTACTTGTCCATTGATATGATAATTCCATGATTACTATTGAAAAAATGATGGAATTCAAACAACCCTTTATTTCTGCTGCGAGCGGTCTGATTGAGTCCCATGGTAAGTTTTTTGTTGTTGCTGATGATGAAAATTTCCTCGCTATTTATGATCAAAGGACTCAGATAGGTCAAGTTTCACAAGTTTTTAATGAAATTTTGCCGAATGAGAAGGCCTTAAGAAAAAAAAACAAGCACGATATTGAGGCCCTTGTCCTTCTGCCTCAGCAGAACAAACTACTCCTTGTACCTTCCGGTTCTACTCCGGCGCGCCAACGTGGTGCTATTATGAGTCAAGCAGGACAATTTGAAAATGAAGTCTCTTTTCACCTTCTATTTTCCCAACTAACTAAAGAATTTAGCGAAATCAATATTGAGGGAGGGGTTGTCATAGGCGATGAGCTCTACCTTTTTCAAAGGGGTAATGGCCCTAAAAACCAAAATGGAATAATCATTTTAAATTTAACGGCATTTCTTTCCAACCAAAAATTGAAGTTAAAAATTCTTCCCATCGATCTTGGAACCCATAAAGGCATAAATTTGTCCTTTACTGATGCTACAGTTGCCGGAACTAAAATATTGTTTTTGGCAGTCGCTGAGGATTCAAATTCGACCTACCTTGATGGACAAGTCGTAGGGTCTGTTTTGGGGATGATGAATCCAAGTGGAGAAATCCTTTGCACCACTCCTCTTGCCACGTCTTCAAAACCTGAAGGACTCTGTTACAGTTCCTCTGAAAAATGCTTTTACGTTGTAACTGACGATGATAACCGTGATCTGCCTTCTTCTTTGTTTCGTGGGTATTTACCAGAAGAATGGAATTTAGATCTTATTAGTGATTAAGTTGTTTTTGTATCTCTGTGAATTCTTTGCCAAGTTCGATTAATTCCTCCTGGGAGAAATTCATTTTTGCCTCCTCAAAGATTGCTGCTTCATCTTCGTTGACATGTTTACGTATAATGAAATTAAGTTTTCTAAAAATTGACTCCCATTCATCGCTCTCGATTAATATATTATCGAGTCTATTGAATAAATTTGTTATTTCTTTGTACCTATCCTCAGCGTGTTCAGCGACTTCGATAGCTTCCTTACTATGAATCTCTTTGATTAGGTGGGCGCAAAGTGTTCTCTTCTCACTTTCAATATGGGGAAGAAGCTCGTCTTTTAATTGAAGATAGAGCTCTTTTTTTTGAACAATATCGAAACATTTTTCAATTTGATTCATGAGGTTTTTGGTATGTGTATGCTCATTATGCAAGGTAGTTAATATTGACTTATTCATGAATCCTCCTTTGCTCAACAGGATAAGTTCTTTGATCAGTTTTTTTCTCTTCTAATTCGAATTTTTTTTCCTGTTTATCCTTAGGTTTCTCCTCCTCCCTATTTTGTTGGGATTCCAGATTTTCTTCCGGCGTAAGTTGGTTAAGAACTGAGACAGTACCTCCCATATCCCCAGCATCTGGTACTGTATCAGGGGTAGAAGGAGCTCTGGGAAAAAGATAGAGTGTACCCATGGCAAAAGCCTGTGATAAACATATTAAATAGATCGTCAGAAAAAAATTCACTTGAACCCCTTGCATTCAAGAATGATTTTTTCACTCATGCCGCTGAGTTTGTACATGATATATTCTAAAGATTTTCACGTAAGGACAAGTAACTACAGAGTTGACAGTAAGTGTTCATTTTGCCAGATTTATCTTATGAAACTACTTGGTTTTCTTTGCTTTTTTATTACGTTTCCTGCATGGGCAAATGGATATTTTCAGCTTTTCAAATCAGAATCCTTTCCGGCCAGAGATATTTATGTCTACCTTCCTAATGATTATGATAAAAAAATATAAGTTATCCCGTTCTTTATATGCAGGATGGTCAAAATCTTTTTGATCCCAGCCGCGCCTTTTCAGGTCAAACATGGAATGGACTAGCGACGTTGAATCGACTTATTGAAGCAAAACTTATTTCACCCCTCATCGTCGTTGCCATTGATAACACGCCAGAGAGAATGAATGAATACATTCCAGAGAATAAGGGCGATGAATACCTTGATTACATTGTGGAAGAACTAAAACCCTTAATTGATGATTCATTTAGGACAAAAAAAACAGCTGCGAATACCGGAATTATGGGCTCATCATTGGGTGGCCTTATTTCTCTCTACGCTGGGTTGAGACATTCCGAGACTTTTTCACTTGTTGGCGCCTTGTCTCCTTCTATTTGGTGGAATAAGCGTTCCATCATAAAATCCTACCAACGCTCGTCGCAATTGCCTTTGAAAGTTTATTTGGATAGCGGCACCGATGGTGGAGAAGAGCCACAAGACGTTTTAGATCTATGCAACGTTTTGTTTCAACGTGGTTATAATCAAAGCGAGAATCTTTTTGGATTTATCCAGGATGGGGCCATGCATGAAGAGAGATATTGGGCCATGCGCTTTCCTATTGCATTAAAATTTCTTTTTCCTTACAAACCTTAAGGCAAGTTTAATTAAACACGACTGATTAGATTCTTACATAGCTTGAATCAGTGCATTCCTCGTTTAATTATTTTATCTCGGCCTAGGAGGGCAGGATGAAATTTTTCATACTTGGACTTTTAGTACTTTGTTTTTCATTTAATGTTCTCTCCACTACCTATACGACTCAAATTCACTCAATTGATTTTGGAAAAAATGGAGAAAAACATCTCGTCATGCTCTCAGATGGCCATACCGCTTTTATTAAAGCAGCATCAGAGAATTTAATTGAAGAAATTCAACGGAGTTTACAAAGCGGTGATACGGTTCAAATCACTCTTGATCAAAATCTCAATTTGACTTTAATTAAAACAGTTGCACCCGAAGTGGCACAACCAACGGATGATATTGATCCGGATGACATGATTTCATACACCCCCTCCGTAGTCAGTTTAGCGACAGCAACAAATGTATTCCAAAAAATGCGGCGGGATTATCAATATCAATCACAATGCTATAACCGCGCTCATATCTGGACTTATGAGGAATATCGGCGTTCGTCCCTAAAATCCAACAAGCTTTTTTTGTTTTTTACGTCTCGCTATATTCGGAAATACAATTACAAATGGTGGTTCCATGTTACTCCAATGGTCTACGTTGGAGGAACAAGTCAGTCAAACTGGATGACTTTAGATCGGCGCTATACGGGTGGGCCTTTAACGACAAGAACCTGGACGAATGTTTTCATGTATAACGATGCTTTTTGTCCAGTGGTTTACCAATATTCAAGTTATCGCAATCACCAAAATGAACAGTACTGCTATCTTATTCCGACGAGTATGTATTTCTGGCAGCCTTTGGATATTGAGAGACAAGAGCGAACAGGTTATGTCAAAACTCAATACTTCACCTCGCAAACAGACTATGCATATTGGGAAGCTTTTTAAAAATAATTACAAATCTTCTTGGCTAATTTCGACTTCATCATTTGCAGGTTCTTCGTCGGGAAACTTGTCTTGATCTTCCATTCCGTATGAGACCAATTCATTGGGACTTTGTTCGTCAAAAGAAGGTGTTATATCTTCTGCCGATTCATTTTCATAAGACGCAGTTTCTATGATCTCTTCTGGAAGGGCCAGTGCTGGCCGGGCAAGAAGTTGGGCAAGTATGACCAAAAAGATATATTTCATTTAAACTCCTTTCTCTTTCTTAACGTAAGATTATGAATGTCTTTAATTTTCGAATCGATATTATGAGTATCAAATATTATAGGATTTAGTGTGGAGGAATATGCAAATAGAACCTACAAATACCAATAGACATATAATTACTAATTGGGAACTTAATCGGTTGTGTGAAGAGTTTAATCTAAGAGCCGAAGAATTAAGAGAGATAGTGAAAAAAGTGGGTAACCGAATTGAAGACATAAGAAATTTTTTAGCAAAAAAAAAGGCCTTCTAGGAAGGCCCTTCGCTACTACGCAGCTTTTTTATCCCAATTATTCCAAACTTCTTTAGTCCAAGTAGATTTCGTATCAGCGACCCATTTCTTTGCCCATAATTTATCATGAACAAATTTTTCGAGTTCTTGCGGAGAATTACAGTCAACCCATAAAATCATATCCCATTCACCCATAGTAGATGCTGCCCACTTAACTTCTTTCCATTTTTTAAGCCAGTTCCAGTTTTCCCAAACTGGCGCATCTTTCGTCCACTTTACTTGTACCTGAGCAGTCCATTTTGACATACGATCTCCTTTGATCTTTATACCTATATGCTAATAGGGACTGAATTATTGTAAAGTGCCTTTGCACTCAGGAAAAAGCTACCCAACATGTATAGTGGACATATATGATTTGTTTAATAGAAATTAATTTTTGGGGTCACTATGCTAAACAAGGAATTCAAACCTTTCGTCTCTGCAGCAGAAAAGATGAAAGAATTCACACTGGGTCCTATCCTTATGGGAGTATTCCTAGGGATTCTGTTCGGAGCATCCTCTCTATATCTGGCGTTAAAAGTTGGTATGACTGTATCTGCATCCATTCCTGTTGCAGTTTTATCGATTACTTTATTCAAGGGCCTCGCCAAAGTTTTTGGACTTAGGAACGCCACAATCTTAGAAAATAATATGGTGCAAACCACTGGATCGGCCGGAGAGTCAATTGCCTTCGGTGTCGCTGTAACCATGCCGGCACTTTTGATCTTGGGCTATGATTTGGATTTAAACCGTATCATGACCGTTTCAGTTCTTGGTGGCCTCTTGGGTGTTCTAATGATGATCCCACTTCGCAAAGCATTGATTGTGAAAGAGCATGGTAAATTGATTTACCCAGAGGGAACAGCGTGTGCGGAAGTTTTGATTGTTGGCGAAAAAGGTGGCTCGTCGGGTAAGATCGTTTTTGGAGGTTTTTTCTTAGGTCTTTTCTATAAATTTTTCAACGTTGGTATGCATCTCTGGAAAGATGTACCAGAAAAGATTTTCACTTTCTTCAAGGGCTCAGCAATTTCAGCCGAAGTTTCACCTGAACTGCTTGGGGTTGGTTATATTATTGGTCTTCGTACTTCTGCTATTATGATGGGTGGAGGAGTCCTTTCGAGTTTTGTTTTAATTCCAATGATCGCTTTATTTGGTGGAAACCTTACTGAAGCCCTTTATCCAGCAAAAATTCTTATTAAAGATATGGCGATTCACGATATTTGGAGAAATTACGTCCTCTACATTGGCGCAGGTGCAGTTGCTGCAGGTGGTATCATCTCTTTGTTTCAGAGTATGCCTACGATCATCAGTGGTGCGAAAGGTGGTTTCGCTAGTTTATTTGGTACTAAAACTGCAACTGGGCCAAAAGATCGGACTGACGACGATCTTCCTTTTTCTTTTGTTGTGATCGGAACACTTTTGATGGTGGGCGCTTTGTGGTTTGCTCCAGCTCTTCATATCAACCTTTTTTCCGCACTTCTTATTATTGTGTTTGGGTTTCTATTTGTTACGGTGAGTTCACGCTTAACTGGCGAAATTGGCTCATCATCTAATCCGATATCGGGTATGACGGTAGCGACACTTCTTTTAACCTGTCTTGTTTTTCTTGCCGTTGGTTGGATTGGCCCTGAGTACCGGGTTGGAGCTTTGAGTATTGCAGCAGTTGTTTGTATTGCCGCTTCAAATGGAGGAACCACTTCACAGGATTTAAAAACAGGTTACATCCTTGGTGCTACACCTAAATACCAACAAATTGGTCTCTTGGTTGGTGCACTGACATCAGCACTAGTAATAGGGTACTCACTTAAGCTTTTAAATGATGCTTCTACAGTTTATTCAAAAAAAGTTCCTGAATTTATCGTTCAGGATATGAGCTTGTTGAAAGAAAAACAGACAGTACAAGGACCAGAAAAATCTAAAGATTCAAATGAGTATTATGTTTATCAGGTAAATGAACAATCAAATCCATCGGCAATGAGTGTTCTCTCTCCAGGAAAATACCTCGTTGATAACTCTGGTAAGGTGACTTATTTAGTGGATCCGGGAATTAACGGAGTCTTAAATAAACGTGATGATGGGACAAGTGTAACTAAGTACGAAGCACCTAAGGCCCGTCTAATGTCTCTTATTATTGATGGTATCCTCACACAGAAACTTCCATGGGGACTGGTCCTTCTAGGAGTTGCTCTTGCACTCGTCTTAGAGTTATGTGGAATCTCCGCCCTTCCTTTCGCAGTAGGGGTTTATCTCCCAATCTCGGCCTCAGCTCCAATTTTTGTTGGTGGCGTTGTAAGATACTTAGTGGATCGTAAGAAAAAAGGTTCGCAGACTGAAGCTGAAGCAGAGACGGGATCAGGAGTTCTTTTCTCTTCTGGTTTGATTGCTGGTGGGGCCATCGCAGGAATTCTTTTGGCACTTACTCAGATCATGGAAGGAGTTTCTGACAAACTCGATTTTTCTAAAGCTATGGGGATGCTTGGCCAATCAGATATATTCAGCCTAGGTGTATTTCTAGCAGCAGCAGCAGTTCTCTTCTTTGTTGGTAGAAAGAAAACAACTTAAACTAGTTTTCCTCGGGGAACATGGATGTTTCCCCGAGGTCTTTTTGTTTAATAGCACGCACACTCAAATGAAGCATAATCGTGCTCAAGATTAAACTAATAAGGGCTCTCATAAAATCTCCTAACTGCGTTTTATTTCGTTAAGAATTTCCGCTTTAAGATGATCATCAGCCGATCCAAGAGCAATATCTCTTAAGCTAAGCATACCAACCGGTTTTTCTCCCTTATCCACAACTAACAGACGTGAAATTTGTTTTTTCTCCATGATTTTAATTGCTTCATTTATTTCTTGATTCTCATAAACAAATACAAGGTCTCGTGTCATAGCGAGCGAAATGGGATCATCAGGAGAGTGACCACTGGCCACACAGGCGACAACAATATCCCGATCAGTAACAAAACCCACAGGCCTTTCATTTTTATAAATAGGCAAACCGCCGATATCTTGTTTCTTCATCAGGCTTGCCACACGACGAAGAGAATCATTAATTTGAGCTGTTACAACCCCTGCATGCATAAATTCTGAAACTTGCATATGAACCTCCAGTTCAGTATGCAGAAATAGTGTCACCCAAAACGGAGTTTTAGTATTTAAATTTTCTCCAGATTGGTTTAGATATGAGTCATCGATAACGATTAAGGTCGGTAATGTTTCATGGCAAGTTCTTCAACGAGATAACCAATAGCATAGGGGACTGAATAATTTCTGCTTTTTGAATATTTCAGTGCGTGGTCAAATCCTAACTTATGTAACCATTCATGAAATATATTATCCGCAACTTGAACGGGTGTGTATCTGTCAAAATATTTAGTGTTTACCCAGATTCTTGTTGTATCAGGATAGGTATACCCAATTG